>CATJJD010000386.1 GCA_949740385.1 uncultured Lachnospiraceae bacterium | reverse complement strand
GTGCTCCTGATCCTTGGATTTAAGAATACGGCATTTCGCTGCAGTAAGGTGATAAATGCTGTCGCCACTACAATGTTCGGCGTATATCTGATCCATGAACATCCGTCTGTGAGGGAATTTGTGTGGAATCATTTCCTGCCGACGGAAAAGTATATAAACAGTGTGTGGTTTGTATTTTATTCGCTGGCTGTGTGCGTTTTGTTTTTCATGGCTTGTATCGGTATCGAATGGATTAGGAAATGCTGCGAGAAGAGCCGGCTGGGACAAAAAATAATTATAAGGATTTCAACATTAGTGGAACTGTTGTCTGACAGAGGAATAAAAATTTTCCGGAATATAGCAAGAAAAATCATATTTTGATTCATTGAGGAGAGTACATGGAAAGAAAACAGGAAATTACAAACGACGAAATAAAGATGATGGCTTTCCTAAGATGAAAATCCGGGCATACAGACTATCGCTACAACATTGGAAGACCTCCTTCCTGATGAACGCTATGGCACAATTTCAAAGTCCGCACCTTCGGAGAGACGAGGACGTATCTTGCTGCAGTGCCTGGGAGATATTTGAGTTTGTATTCACTCCGAAGCACGGCTCCTGGTTAAATATGGTTGAAGGTTCCTTTAGCAAAATGACAAAACAGATGCTACGGGGAATACGTGTCAAAGCTAAAGCAGAGCTGGCGGATCGCATCTATCTGTATTTTGATGAGATCAACGGTGTAACGGCTAATTTAATGTAGGAAGGTGATGAAAATATGATTATAGGATATACAACTGGTGTATTCGACCTTTTTCATATAGGCCACTTGACACTTCTTAAAAATGCAAAGGCATTATGTGATAAGTTGATAGTAGGAGTTACTGTAGATGAGCTTGTTTCATACAAAGGAAAGCAGGCGATGATTCCATTTATGGATAGAATTGAGATAGTTCGCTCATGTAAATATGTCGATGCTGCAGTTCCTCAATATGATATGGATAAACTAAAGGCGTGCAAAGAACTTGGAGCCAAAATGCTTTTCGTTGGTGACGATTGGTACGGAACGCAGAAATGGAAGAAGTATGAAGAGGATTTTGCTAAGGAAGGTATTAAGATCGTCTATTTCCCATATACAAAGGGAATATCAAGTACAAAGATAGGCGAAGCACTCAAAGCTGTGCGAGGCTGGACCGTGGAAGACACTGAACCACGAACATACATTAATGGAGGTGATTTGAATGGTTGATAAAAACCTGGGCATGAGTTCATTCCTGGCAGTGAGATATATTGAGAAGCCTGGTGTAGATTTCACAGAGAAATTACCATATCGGCATCCATCTCTTCCATTAGACAGTGAGCGGATACTCGTGTATACGGCTGAAGAGATAGGAAATGAGATAGAAAGCCAGCTCGAGAATATTCGGGGGGAGTACAAGAAAACAGGCATTTTGCTATCTGGTGGTATGGATTCTGCAATCCTTGCGTCTTACCTTCCGGGATGTGACGCTTACACGTTTCGCTTTTTAGGTGGAGAATTTCAAAAAGGGGAGTTACAGAGAGCAGAAATATTTGCAAAGCAATATGGTCTGACACTTCACTATGTTGATATTGATTGGAATATTGTCACATCAAATCTAATACCGATTATGAAATCAAAGGGCGGACCGGTACATTCCATAGAACCACAGATTTTTCAAGGTGCAAAGCAAGCTATGGATGACGGCGTTGATCTGATGATAATTGGAGATGGTAGTGACTACGTATTTGGTGGAATGGATAAGCTTCTTTCAAGGGATTGGACTTTTGAAAGTTTCTATTGCAGATATATTTATGTAGAGCCTGAAGAAGTTTTAAAGGAGCCTGTAAGTGTAAAATATCTTTTTGAACGGTATAGATTTGAAGAGAGTATTGACTTTTTAGGGTTTTTGGATGTGGTAGCAACTGAAGAAAGCTATGGCTCGTATGCGAATGCATTTCATGTTGCCGGGCTTAATTACTTTGATCCTTATAAAAAGTTAAAGATGGCCTCGCCACTTGACCTTAAACGGGTTAGAAGTGGAGAATCAAAGTATCTAATCCGTGAGTTATTCGAGCTGAGATACCCTGATATTCCAGTACCGAACAAACTGCCGATGCCGAGACCTGTCGATGCATATTTTGCAAATTGGGAAGGCCCTAAGAGACCGGAATTTAGAAATGATATAGACATAAGCAGATATAAAGGAAATCAGAAATGGCTTATTTGGTGTCTTGAACAATTCTTGAATATGGTCGATAAAATCTGAGACTCTGGACTCCTGAGAAAATAATTATCAAGGGGACGATAGTATGGTCGATAAAAAATTCTGCATGAGTTCATCTCTCATGTACAGATATATTTATGATAT
>CATJJD010000385.1 GCA_949740385.1 uncultured Lachnospiraceae bacterium | reverse complement strand
GGGAGCCAAGTGTTAGTGCCATTTGGAGCAGGCGAGGATATTGAGGAGGCCGCGAGGTTTGAACGGATTGTGATTGGCACCCATAGTAACGCAACGTATGAAGCCGATACAGTCCTTGCAACATTTCCTGAAAATTTTGAGTATAAATGGGGTCAGGTTTTTGTAGAAATTATTTATTCCGCTTTTTCTAACTGGGGAACCATAAAAAATCATACAACAGGCATGGTTTTCTTTACAGATCAGGAAAGCGAATTTAAAATACCGCTTGAGGCCATGTTCTTTGATGGGGGAAGGAGATTATATTTACAAAGAATGGCGACAATACAAAACGCAAGAAACCATACGGAGATTTCTGCTGGGGCTAAGATTATTGTTTCTGGATGTTCAAGTTATAATTTCCATGATGGAACGTGGAAAGAAGGTACAGAGAACGAAATATATCTGGTTCCCAGGGCATGTTTTCTTTCTGTGAAAAATAGAAGTCTTAGGTATGGGCAGGATTGGATTTAAGCAGAAAGGACACAACGGAGCATGCGTAGCGGTCTTTTAACAAAATGTGCGGGAAGGAGGGCTTATGAAAGATTATACAGCCAGTAAGGAGCCGGTATTTTCCGAAAAAATAAAGATAGTGGAGACTACGGATCCGGTTCATGCGGATCATGCAAATGCCGCAGCAAAACAGTTAATTGAAAATGATATGGCGCTGAAGAAAAGCTTGGACAGAAAGGTAGAGGCGGAGGACGGGAAAGGGCTCTCCGCTGATTATATAGACCAGGATAAGAAAGCCGTCGACGGGCTGAACGGACTTAGCTTTGGCCAGGATGAAGAAGGAAGCTGGGGGTATAAGGCGCCTGGGAGCCAGGTATTAGTGCCATTTGGAGCAGACGGGGATAAGGAGGACAAACATGGCAGAGATTGATCTTGGACGTGTAGTTGGTGAAAAGGGAGAGCCAGGGCAGCAGGGAGAGCAGGGCCCAAAGGGAAATACTGGCGCTACCGGTCCCCAGGGACCGCCAGGCGTAGACAGTACGAGGACAGAGGAAATCCTAAATATGCTTGGTGGGCTTGGCTTTGGCCAGGATTCGGAAGGGAAGTGGGGATACCTTCCCCCTGGTGCTGATACAGTGATCCCTTTTAAGACGGGCGGTTCAGGTAACTTGGGTTTAGCTTATGAAGATGCATTTTTTGTAACAGTGAGTGAAAATGAGTCCTTAGTATTATCAGGGGAACTAAATATTATTCAGGAGAGTGTAAATGTTTAAACAGAAAACTTACAAGGTATCTTGTCCGGATTATAAGAATGAATATACATCAGTTCATACATATGGATTAAGTAATAGTAACATCAATACATGTAAGCCACTTGCTGATGCGCTTGGAAAAACATGGGTTTCCTTCTTAAGAGAATGTGGGTGTGCCAGCACTGATGCCTGGTATGATGAAGAAAAAACATGGATATGGATTTTTGGAATTCCGTTTTTAATATGCGCTAATGCCATAGCTATTTCCGGAAATGCCTTTTTTGCCAGTTTGATTGGCCCATTTAGTACAACTGTTTTTTTGAAAGGGGACTTGTATAGGGGAGCTAATTCTTTTACGAATGCGATTGCTCCAATAAGTTTTTTGTTTGATACAGTAACCAAGAAATGTGAGTTTACGTTTAGGTTTATTGGGGAACCCTCTTCTTCTTTTATGATTAATATGTGCTCTTATGTAACAGGGACAAAAGCATCGGGAACAAGCGCATATCCTAATTACACAGCCTATGCATCTCCCAGGATAGGATCTGGATATATTAGTTTCTCAAAGGCGACAAATTTGTTAAGCGGGCTAAGAGCTGTAATGGTTTTTGTCGGTTACAATGCAACGGGTAATACAGGGATTTACCCTTTTGATATCAACGAAAGTGGTGATGTTATTGATCTAGGGTACAAAGCGGAAACTCCTTATACAAATTCGAGCAGTTATGATTGGCAGCTTTCTTTTTCTTCGAGTGATGTAGCTAGATTTCCGAATAAAATTATTCTTCGGAAGCTATGTATAAAGCAGTTTGAGTATGATGGCGTTTATATGTACCCTATGTACAGCGGATTACCGTCTGCTGCAGCGTATAATTCAGATGTACAGCCGTTTGTTACTATAAACGGAGAGACATTTTGGATAGGTCCATCAAACTGTCTTTTGCCTGTTGTTAGGATAATAACAGGATAAGAAGGAAGAGGCGGTAGTGTCAGATGAAGATCAGGGACAGTCCTTAGACTGATGAAAAATCACATAACGAAAAACACTTAGCCGGATGCATCCGATTCAGGGGTATCCGGTTTTTGAATGCAGAGAAAGCGAGGAGGTCTCATGCTTACATATGAGCAGATTAAACGAT
>CATJJD010000384.1 GCA_949740385.1 uncultured Lachnospiraceae bacterium | reverse complement strand
TCCACATGAGTATACCCCATCTCCTTTACATAAGGGATCAGTGAAGCGGCCAGCTCACGGTAGCTGTAAAAGCCCCCGTCTTCCCCGCCGCCCGGATGGCGCATCCAGGACCCCGGATGAACCTCATAGATTGCCATCGGCTGTTTGTAAATGTCATCTTTGGCATGTGCGGCCCGCTGGCTCATCCATGCATTGTCCGTCCATGTAAAATGGTCGATGTCCGCAATCACGGACGCGGTCTCAGGACGAACCTGCGCAAACGTCGCATAAGGGTCGGCCTTGTAGTGCTTTGTGCCGTCCTCCGCAATGATCAGATACTTGTACATCATTCCCGCTTTCGCCCCCGGGATAAACAGCTCGTAGACGCCCATGGTTTCCGGCTTCACGCGCTCCATCTCGTCCGCCGTCTCGCTCCAGCCGTTGAACTCTCCGATCACAAACACCCTGTCCGCATGGGGCGCCCATACGTCGAAGCAGACACCCTCCTTCCTGTTTTTTGTCATGACATGGGCGCCCATTTTGCGGTAAATGTCATAATGGGTGGCCTGACCAAACAGATAGCAGTCCATTTCAGTAAAGTTGCTCATACATTCCCCTCCATTTAATATTAATTAAAATCCTTTTCCCTGAGTACAATCAGATCATCGTCCGTGTAGCGGCTTGCGGTGAGAATACTGAAATATTTCTTCATGCCGCCGCGGGCCTCTCTTTTAATCGCTTCATCCACAATATCCTTCACCTCCGTGAGGGTTGTCGCCTGATCCAGCCGCTGAATATTGCTGATTCGGTTATACAGCGCAAGCACAGCCATCTCGTCGATCTCATAGCCCAGCTCCTTTGAGTAGGATCTGGCAAAGGCCACCAGCTCGTCGTTGCTGAATATCGGAACCGTTATCTTTTCCGTGAACTTTCTGGCAAATCCCTCGTCCTGCGCAAGCGTCTTTTTGATCCCCTTTGAGGTATCCTCCAGAATAATCAGTATACCGCTTGTGTCCTGCTCCAGAAGCAGCGAGAGCTTCACGATCGTCTCCCTCGTCAGCTCGCCTGCCTGCTCGATTATCAGACATCCCCCCGCCACCTTCCGAAGAAGCTGGCCGATGTCCTTCTTATTCAGCGCTTCCGCCTGAATTTTTCCGATCTTTTCGTTTGGCTGACCGATCTCCTCCTGTAAAACCTTAATCATACTTGTGGCAAGAGTCGTCTTTCCGCAGGCCTGTCCTCCCTGTATGATCAGATTTCCGGTGGAGGCCTCTCTTCCGGCCCGTAAGCGCCCTGTGATGCCGGTCAGTGCCCTGCAAAGCTGATCCTCCATCCCCTTCACCGGAATAAAATACGAAAATATCTTTTTCTGTTCGTCGGTCAGACTTTCAATGACCTTCGGCTCCTCCTTTGGCTCGTCATCTCCAAGGTCCTTCGGCTCCTTCACCTGCGGCATTCGAAGCGTTCTGTTCTTCCAGCGCTCCGTCATGCCCTTTGGCCTGCGCACGGGCTCCTCCCCCGCCGTTCCCTCAAAAAAAGCCTTCTCTTCTGGCTGAGCGTAAGACGAATCCCCTTCGGAATTCCCTTCCGGCATAATCTCCGTCACCGGAACCTCGAATCGAGAAGCTTCCGCAATATGCGGCCCCTGCCGCTCTCCCTCAAACAGTATATCCTGCCCGGAAATCTCCCCGCAGGATTCCTGCGGCATATAGCTCTCCGGCACTGGCTCGTGCGGCATATAGCTTTCCGGTACTGGCTCATGCGGCATATAACCTTCGACTCCCGGCTCATGAGCCATATAACCTTCCGGCATGTACTCCTCCGGCACCGGCTCATGAGCCATATAGCCCTCGGGTACCGGCTCTTTTGGCATATAATCTTCCGGCATATAACTTACCACATCGGATTCCTGCGGCATGTAAGCTTCCGGCATACAGCCCTCTGCTGACGATTCCTCCGGCTCGCAGGCTTCCGCTGACAGTCCCTCTGCCGCATAACCTTCCGGCATATAGCCATTCACTGACGGTTCCTCTGCCGCATAACCTTCCGGCATATAGCCATTCACTGACGGTTCCTCTGCCGCATAACCCTCAGGCATATAGCCATTCACTGACGGTTCCTCTGCCGCATAACCTTCCGGCATATAGCCATTCACTGA
>CATJJD010000383.1 GCA_949740385.1 uncultured Lachnospiraceae bacterium | reverse complement strand
ATGAGGAAAACGGCGATCTGGAGGTGCCGGCCCGCTTTGTCACGGCGGGCGGCTTTTCTCTGGGGCGCTGGATATACAATCCGCGATATATAAGAAAGGGCGTTGTGGAGGGCGCGCTGACGGAACGGCAGACGGCGCTTCTGGACGCCATCGGAATGCGGTGGCATACCGGGCCGGATGTGGGCTGGGAGCGGAATTTTGCTGCTGCGGAGCGTTACTACAGGGCCAACGGAAATCTGGACGTCCCTGCAAAATACGCGGCGGACGGCGTCGCCCTCGGGCGGTGGATCGGAAATCTGCGGACCTGGGAAAAGGCCGGTGCGCACCGAAAATACCTGACGAAGGAGCGAAAAGCGCAGCTTGAGGCCATCGGGATGGTGTGGAGCAGGCTGGATTATCTGTGGGAGCGAAATTACCGGGCCGCAGCGGTGTATTTTCAGACGAACCGGAATCTGGATGTGCCGAGCCGATATGTGGATTCGGACGGCATCCGGCTGGGCGAGTGGGTTGGGCGGATGCGCAGGCTGCGGCAGGGGCTGGCAAAGGGCGCGCCGCTGTCGGACGAGCAGATCCGCCGGCTGGACGAGATCGGGATGGTGTGGATAATGCGCACCGATTCCGCCTGGGAAAAGGGATTTGCGGCGGCCTGCGGGTACAGGGCCCGTTTTGGAAATCTGCTTGTGCCGTCGTCCTGTGTGACAGATGACGGCGTAAAGCTCGGGGCCTGGATACAGCGGCAGCGCCTGCAGTACAAAAAGGGATCGCTCTCGGAAGAGCGCATCCGCCGGCTGGAGGAAGTCGAAATGGTGTGGGACACCCACGCGTGGATGCGGCGTTTTTCGCTGGCGGAGCAGTACTACAGAGAGCACGGGACGGCGGATATTCCCCAGAACTATGTGGCGGAGGGGTGCTGGGTCGGCAAATGGCTGGCGGTGCAGCGGCGGCTTCGAAAAGAGGGAAGACTCACCTGCGAGCAGGACCGGCTTCTGGCGGCGCTGGACGGTGTGTCTCACGCAGTGTAAGAGAATTTTAAAAAGGCAGCTGCGAAAAAGACGTTGCTTCTTTATCTGGATTTTATTTTGATAATGTTTTGCAGTGTATTAGGAGACGCCCTGTATGGCGGGGCAGAATATACACTCCACAAAATTACATGGAGAAATCCCTGAAGCAGGGGCACTCGGATTTCGACGGTATGACATTCTCGGCAGAGGCTGCGGCGCGGTTTGCGGTGCGGATGGCGAAGCCATGCCCGAAGGTCCGAAACAGGAAGATGGGAGAATGCATATGAATTATTTTGTACTGCAGGTGGCGCCGCGGGAGGAGGAAAAAACGGAGACTCACATCCGGAAACTGCTTCCCGCCGGTCTGTACGGACAGTGCTTCCACCCGACAAGAATGATCCGGAAAAAATTTCACGGAAAATGGGTCGAGGTGCACGAGAGGCTGCTGCCGGGGTATGTGTTTATTACGACAGATGACGCGGCGGAACTGTATACACAGTTGAAAAAGGTTCCGCTTCTGACAAGACTGCTGGGGATGGAGACCGACAGTTTTGTCAGGCTGTCCGAGCGGGAAGAGCGGTGGCTGGACCGACTGTTGGGGCAGAGTGCTGGATGCGCTTCGTCTGATAAGAATGAGGTGGGACTGTCGCAGATTGATATTCAGGAGGGGAATGTGATACGGATTGTGTCGGGACCCCTCAAGAATCTGGAGGGGATGATAAGGAAAATTAATTTACATAGGATGATCGCGGAGGTGGAGGTGCCGTTTATGAATGGGGAGACGGTGATTCATCTGGGGGTTGAGATGGTGGGGAAAATTGAGGATACCGATGATTAAGAGCACAGCGATATATAACAGGAAGAACGCAGATAAATGAGTAATTTTGATTTTACACTTGATCCGAGATTTCGGGGAATGACGCCTCTGTCATCCCGCGCATTTTTATCTACCCCGACATTGCATCATGATGCAGAGATGAAATATATAGAAGGGGTTTATAAAAGTGGCTGGCTGACTACAGCAGGGGAAATATTGACGCTTTGGAGGAGACGGTATCATCTTATATGTCCACAGGATATATAACGGTGAACGGGCAGTCCTGCCGTGACAAAGTAAGAATAGCTGAGAAAAGGGCAGTTGCTCTTGCAAACGGCACAGCTGCGATTCACCTGGCGGTTAAGCTCGCTTCGGAAAAGATTTATCATTCATCTACTGGTATATCTACGCCTGACGGCAGGGGGAGTGGAGGTGCGCTGTACGGTCGTCGGGTATTTGTCACCGACATGACATTTGATGCGTCCGTTAATCCGATTCTCTATGAAGGCGGAGAACCGGTATTTATAGACAGTGAAGAGGATACCTGGAATATGAGTCCGGAGGCACT
>CATJJD010000382.1 GCA_949740385.1 uncultured Lachnospiraceae bacterium | reverse complement strand
TTTCCATTTTCTGGTTCAGCTTAAGCAGAATATAGTACAAAAAAATGGTTACAATCATCGTGTAGACAAATTCCGGCAGGATGATTGCCCGCAGATAGTAAATAAAGTCAAAACGCCTCCGGAGGAAAAACAAAAAGAAGTAGATCAGAAGATTACAGCATATATCACTTGCGCCGATCATTATCATCGGCAGTTTGATGTCATCCGGAAAAAAGCGCTTCTGGAGCATACCGTTCATGTACCCCACATACATATAAAGTAAAGCATATACGCCAAGATAAAAACCGAAAAAAATGTCGACAAGCAGACCGCAAAAAAATCCGATCCACATTCCCTCCTTCCTGCCCCGCATCAGCCCCATGGCGGATACGACGATTATGAGCAGATTCGGCGAGATTCCCGCGATGGAAAGGGCGGAAAACACCGTGCTCTGCAGCAGAAAGCATATCGTCACAATGATAAAAAGTACTATTTTTCTACGCATCTGTCACTCCTGACTGTCCTTCGCCTTCTTCCTGATGTCCTCCTCGCCGTTGTCCTTGACAGCCGTTATGACAAGAACTTCCTGTAAATGCTGAAAATCCACCACTGGCGTGATGGTTCCGGACTTCGTCAGGTTGTTCGGGTTTGTCTCGATACTGTAAATATAGCCGATCAGAAGACCCTGCTGATAGCGGTCGCTGACATGGGAGGTCACCACCGGGTCCCCAAGGGCCACCTCGTCGTTCTCGTCCACCAGCTCCGAAAAGGGCAGAAGCCGGTTCTCATTCATGCTCTGCAGGCTTCCGTGAATGTTAAAGTTGTCCTTCGTTGAGAGCGTCATGGCGCTCACGTTGCTGGAATCGTCAATAATGCTGCGGACTTTGGCAAAATTGTACCCGACGTCCGTCACGATACCAACAAGACCGCTTCCCGCGATTACATTCATGCCTTTTTCAATGCCCTGATTTGCGCCCTTGTCGATGGTGAAGGTCGAAAACCAGTTGCCGGAATCCCGCGCGATCACATGGGCCGCAACTTTGTCGAATTCGCTGTACTGATCGTCCAGCTCAAGAAGCTCTCTGTAGCTGTCCAGCTCGTACTGGTCCAGCTTCGTGCCCGTAAGCTGCGAGGTCAGCTCGTCCACCTGAGCCTGGAGTATGCGGTTTTCCTCCAGCACCTCCCCCAGCGTCTTGAAATCGTTGGTCTTTTCGAGAATCCAGCTGCCGGCGGCGTTGATGCCCTCCTGCATCGGGACAAACACAAAGCCTGCGACGGAGTTGAGCGGGCCGCCGGAGAGATTGAACACCAGGCTCGCAAAAATAGCCAGCATGCACACTGCCGTCAGGACGGACAGCACATATTTGCTGGGAATATTTTTTTTCTTGTTGCGCAACTTTCGAAAATTCTTCATGAATCCCTCTGTTTATTTCAAATAACTGTTTTTCATGGTAAACGGAATCCGTCTGTATTTGCCGTCGGAGGCAATCGTCGCAAGGCCGCGGACCGCGCTCTCCTCCGGGCACTCGTCGCAGTTGACCTTAATGTTTGTGATCTCCGTAAAGAGTCTGTCCAGATCCGTGATTCTCGAGCCGCCGCCGGTGATGTAGATTCCGGCGTTCATAATGTCCTTCGCAAGCTCCGGCGGCGTCTTTTCGAGAATCATCTTCACCGAGGTGCAGATGTTCTCCAGATTGCCCCGGATGGCCTCGTAGACAATTTTGGCGCTGATCTCCCGCTCCACCGGAAGGCCGCTTACCACGTCAAGGCCCACGATAACCATCGTCTCCTCCCGCCCCGGAAGGCCGCTTCCCAGCTCCTCCTTAAGCGCCTTGGCGGTCTTTTTGCCGATCACAAGGTTGAACTCCTTTCGGATGTAGCTGCTGATGGACTCGTCCAGCCGGTTGGAACCGAAATGCAGAAGATCCGAGAGCACAAGGCCTCCCAGAGAGATCACCGAGATCTCGATGGTGTCCGCCCCCACATCCACGATCATAATGCCCGTTGGCTCGTTGACGTCAAGGCCGAGCCCCACCGCGTCCGCCAGAGGCTTCTCGCAGAGCATCACATTTTTCGGCCGGTATTTGCTCTTGTAAAAAAGCTCGAAAAAGGCGCGCTTCTCCACATCGGTAATGTCCATCGGAACGGCCACAAGGAAATCGGCGTTTTTCACCTTGCCCTTGATGCGGTTCTCGAGATACTCAAAAATCATAGTCTGAAGAAAATTGTAGTCTGCAATCACGCCGCTCACTACCGGGAATGTGACGTGGATGCTTTCAGGCGCCTTCTCGTACATTGCGTAAGCGTCGTCCCCGTATGCGTACATCTGGTTCTTGCTGATGATCGCAATGGTGTTCTTCTCGCTTGAAATTTTCCCCGTAGCTTTGGAAAAGAACGTCTTTCCTGCGGTAAGGGCCGCC
>CATJJD010000381.1 GCA_949740385.1 uncultured Lachnospiraceae bacterium | reverse complement strand
TATTCTCTCGGATATACGGGAAGTGCGGTGAAGGAAATCCTGGCTCGATATATGACAGGTGATCACAATATGCGGGGGCTGGCAGATATAGAAGGAAGGACATATACGACGCTGTTATCCAAAATACTGGCATTCGCTTATAATATAAAAGGGAAGGGAGTGAGGGCGCCTCAATGTATCGAAGATCTGAGAGCAGCTCTTTCAGAAATTAAAACATCGGTTCCGTTTACAGATTCCGATTTTCGTTTTCAGCTTCATGAGAGCATGTCAGTTCAGGCTGCAAGACATTTGCTGTATCAGGATAAAATGTCTTTTTTTGTGTCGGGCAGAGATCACAGAGTTGCCGCTTATGCAGGGAAACCGATATCGAATACGGTGTTTCCTTATTCCTGTGCAATGATGTATTTCATGCACATTTCGATAAAAAGAGGATTGTCAGAAATTTTAAGAAATAAGAAGATGATTTCTGATCTGATCGTTGAATATATTGGAAGAAAGTCATTCAGAAAATTGTATCCGGGCGGACTGTTCAAAACATATGCAAAGGGAGCGAAGATGGAGTCGGATATTCTGAATGAATCGGTCTACGGAAAAAGTCTTCGATGCGCCGGGGAATATGAGGGTGATATTTTACAGGAAGCGATTAACAGAGCGTGGGAAAAAGAGGTTATGAGAATTATTGATTACCAAAAAGGGGAGAACAATGAAAACAGTGATGAACAGAAGGAATGGACTGCTGGATCTGATTAAACTGATTTGTATCAGTATGGTTTTGATTACACATATCAAATGGTCGGAGATGGAGAGAAACTGGCTGATTTTTCCTTATATTATCAATATGGCAGTTCCGGTATTTCTGACGATTTCCATGTACATAAGAACGAAGCAAAGCTTATCAGAAGAATCCGGGAGTGTTTTTAAGTGGAAGAATATGGCTGCTTCTGTTTTCAATATTATTATTCCCTTTTTATTTTTTATTGTGTCAGAGATTTTGATGGCACTCATTTTTCGATACAATGGAATTGCAACTGAATATTTACCGGATTACGAGTTTCTGGTTTCTGTGAAGAAATTTCTGGTCTGGACATTATTAGGGGGTGCAGGCCCAGGTGGCTACTATTTCTTAATAATTATCCAGTTGATACTGATATTTCCGTTGTTAAACCTGTTGTTCAGAAAAAACAGCGTGGGGGGGTAATTGTATGTGCTGTAATTAACATACTGTATGAGATCATGGTTTTGTATGTTCCATTACTTCAGATATTTTATGGCGTATTAATATTCCGATATACAACGATTCTCGGACTGGGAGTTTATCTTGCAGTAAACAGGTATAAAAGAAAAGATGACGTTATTGCATTGCTTTTCATTCTTATCGGGTTTGCAGGAATAACGCTTAATCAATATTTTCTTGAAATTCCATTATTCCGGGATTGGAAATCAACATCTATGATTTGTGCACCTTATGTATACGGAATCATGTATTTCCTGACAAAATGGTTTTCGGATATGGAATATAAAAAAGTATATTCGATTGGAAAGATGACCTGGCATATTTATCTGGTGCAGCTTATTTATTATGGTTTTGGTGCAAATATGCTTTATGATCGTCTGTTTCCAGAGCCATCAGTATTTGAGCGTATAATACAAATCGCTATTTCACTATTGGTTTGTATCTCTGTGGGGGGTATTTTCTTTTATCTTGATTTGATGTTTAAAAAGAAGGTCGTGCTGCCCCTGTTAAAATAGTTATTAGATAAAAATCCTTCTGGAAAAAGAGAGGAGACAACCTTGGAAAAGTTAGCAATAAACGGCGGCGAGCCGGTTCGAACCGATCGGATCTGCTACGGCGGCCAGTGGATTGAAGAAGACGATATACAGGCGGTATGCGATACCTTAAAAAGTCCGCTCATCACCTGCGGCCCGCAAGTTGCGGCGGCGGAGCGTGCTCTGGAGCAGTATACCAAAGCAGAGCACGCCGTGGTAATGTCCAACGGAACCGCGGCACTTCACTGCGCCTGCCTCGCGGCGGGCATCGAACCGGGCGATGAAGTTGTCACCACGCCGCTGACCTTTGCGGCCAGTGCGAACGCTGTGCTGTACTGCGGGGCGAAGCCGGTGTTTGCGGACGTTGAGGCCGATACCTACAACATTAGCCCGGCAGACATCGAGGCGAAGATCACAGACCGGACAAAAGCAGTCATAGCTGTGGATTTCACAGGGCAGTCGGTAAAAATAAAGGAGATCCGGGAAATTTGCGACCGACACGGGCTGATTTTTATCGAGGATGCCGCACATGCCATCGGAACGAAATATGATGGCAGCCCCACCGGCTCGCAGGCGGATATGACCTGCTTTTCTTTCCATCCGGTAAAGACCATTACAGCCGGTGAGGGCGGGGCGGTAACAACGGATCGTGAGGAATATTACAGAAAACTGGTTCTTGCTCATACACACGGAATCACGCACGACGCGGCGTCCATGGAGGATGGCCCGCATGAGGGAATCTGGTACTATGAGCAGGTAAGCCTGGGGTATAATTACCGCATGACGGATTTTCAGGCAGCCCTGCTTTTGAGCCAGCTAAAGAAGCTTGAGCAGTTTAAGGCGAGGCGAAAAGAGATTGTTCTTCGATACAATGATGCATTTTCGGATATGCCGGAAATCATCGTACAGAAAGAAATACCGGAGTCGGATACATGCAGACACCTCTACATCATCCGGCTGGACCTGGACAGGCTGACGTGTACAAGACGTCAGTTTTT
>CATJJD010000380.1 GCA_949740385.1 uncultured Lachnospiraceae bacterium | reverse complement strand
GTAATGCGTTGAAGTGACAGAATCAGCAAGTATAGAATAGTAAGAAGAAAGAAAAGAGGAGAAAGTAATGAAAAAGAAAATTCTGGCAGCCTTTATGGCAGCGGCAATGGCAGTATCCCTTGGTGCCTGCGGAGACGGCGCGGCTTCGGATTCAAAGGACAGTGCGGCTTCGCTCTCAGGCAACAGCTCCCAGAGCGACAATACAGAAGACGCGGCAGATCCCGGCGAGGCAGGAGGCAGCGGGGAGAAATATACGGTGGGCATCTGCCAGCTTGTACAGCACGACGCGCTGGACGCGGCGACACAGGGCTTTAAGGATGCGCTCGTTGCGGAGCTCGGAGAGGGAAATGTGGAGTTCGACGAGCAGAACGCGCAGAATGATCCGAATACATGTTCAACCATTATCAATGCTTTTGTCTCCAGCGACGTTGATCTGATTCTTGCCAATGCGACACCTGCGCTGCAGGCGGCTGCTGCGGGAACCGACACGATTCCGATTCTGGGAACCTCGGTGACGGAGTACGGCGTTGCGCTGGAGCTGGATGATTTCACGGGGACGGTTGGCAGAAATATTTCCGGAACCTCCGACCTTGCTCCGCTGAACGAGCAGGCGGATATGATTCAGGAGCTTTTCCCGGATGCGAAAAATGTAGGGCTTTTGTACTGCTCCGCAGAGTCCAACTCCCAGTATCAGGTGGACGCGGTGAAGGGATTTCTTGAGGAGAAGGGCTACGCCTGCGAGTACTACGCATTTTCGGATTCCAACGATCTGTCAGCGGTTGTGACACAGGCGGCGGACAACAGCGATGTGCTCTATGTGCCGACCGACAATACATGTGCGAACAACGCGGAGCTGATCCGCAACGTCTGCTCTCCGGCGAAGGTGCCGATTGTGGTGGGCGAGGAGGGAATCTGCCGCGGCTGCGGTGTGGCGACGCTCTCCATCAGCTACTATGATATTGGTACGGCCACCGGCAAGATGGCGGCGAAAATCTTAAAGGGCGAGTCGAAGATCGAGGAGATGCCGATTGAGTACGCGCCGAATTTTGTGAAGAAGTACAATAAGGAGATCTGCGACGAGCTGGGGATTACCATTCCGGAAGGGTACGAGGTCATCGAGTAACGCGGCGTCCGGGATAAGAAAGTGAGTGCATTTGGGAGGAAATCATGGATATTGGCAGCTTAATGGGCGCAATGCCGGGAGCGGTGGCGCAGGGGCTTATCTGGGGAATCATGGCGATCGGTGTGTATATCACCTTCCGCATTATGGACATCGCAGATCTGTCTGTGGACGGGACGATGTGCACGGGCGCGGCGGTCTGTATTATGATGATGCAGGGCGGAGCCAACGTGTGGACGGCGCTTCTTTTGGCTACGGTTGCGGGGATGCTTGTGGGGCTTGTGACCGGCGTTTTTCACACGCTTATGGGAATTCCGGCGATTCTTGCGGGTATTCTGACGCAGCTTGGCCTCTGGCGCGTGAACCTGAAAATTATGGGCAAATCAAACCAGGCCATCAATGTGGACAAGTACAATCTGCTTGTGTCGCTGCGCTACGTGAAAAATTCGATTATGGATAAAAACACAATTTTTGTCATTGTGATTTTTATCATTGTCATTATCGGGGTTCTGTACTGGTTCTTCGGAACGGAGCTGGGAAGCAGTATCCGCGCTACCGGATGCAATGAGAACATGGCAAGGGCGCAGGGCATCAACACGAATTTCAACAAGGTACTGGGCCTTATGATTTCCAACGGGCTTGTGGCGCTTGCCAGCGCGCTGCTCGGACAGTACCAGGGGTTTGCGGATATTAATATGGGAAAGGGCGCGATTGTCATCGGCCTTGCCGCCGTGATTATCGGCGAGGCGATTTTCGGCAAAATTTTCAAAAATTTTGCGGCGAAGCTTCTGGCGGTTGCAATCGGCGGCGTGATCTACTTTATTGTTCTGCAGATCGTGATCTGGTGCGGCATTGATACGGATCTCTTAAAGCTGTTCCAGGCGCTTGTGGTTGCGGTGTTCCTTGCGGTTCCTTACTGGAAGGGAAGATATTTCAACAGACCAGGGCGCGCGGGCGCTGCAAAGGAGGGCCGGTAATATGCTGCAGATTAACAAAATATATAAGACCTTCAATGCGGGGACGGTAAATGAGAAGGCGGCGCTAAAGGGGCTGTCTCTTGCGCTGGAGGACGGGGATTTTGTGACGGTGATCGGAGGCAACGGCGCGGGCAAGTCGACGATGTTAAATGCCATTGCCGGTGTGTGGCCTCTGGACTCCGGCTCCATCACCATCGACGGGGCAGATGTGACGAAGCTGCCGGAGTACCGGCGGGGGGAGGTTCTTGGCCGGGGGGTTTTGGGGCCGCTGACGGGGGCGGGCGGCCCCAGGGGGGAGGAGGGG
>CATJJD010000379.1 GCA_949740385.1 uncultured Lachnospiraceae bacterium | reverse complement strand
TGAAGACGTTCCAGACATTACAAACCATCATCCCTGTACGGATTCCAGCGATTTCAACGTCTGCCCACTTTCATTTTTCCAACTGGTCAAGCCATTCGCCCTCTTTCCAATAACAAACATGTTACTATTCACAGTCGATTTGATGACACGATAAATAGAGCGGAGCTATAACGCCGCTTTTTCACTCGATATTTTGATATGTATTCAGGGTGATGCAGAGAAGATTTCAGCAACCGTATAAGGGTTTCCTTCGCATAAACGTTGCAGGGCATTGATTTCGTTAATTCCATTACGGCGGCAGGTTTCGATATAGGTTCTGTTGAGTGCATGGTTATCAGCGGCGGCTTCCGATTCAAACTGACCTGATATTTTCATGTGGGACTTAACGCCTCGAAGTCCGCGCTCGCTAAGATTGTTGGTGGTCGGCAAGCTGAAGTCCTCTACCCAAAGGAAATAATTCCTGCGATATTTGGCAATACGGTTAAGCAGTGTCTGTTCAAATGATGCTCCATAGTTGCACGGATCAGCTTTGTTTTCCTTCCAGCCGTTTTCAAGGTATTCATCTACCTTGCGATGGAACTCGTTAACGTAGGCTTCACTGAAAGATTCTTCTCCCCGGGCTATGGAATCATTGCGATCCTTGATGGCCTTGCCGATACGTTCCTTCAAATCATCGGACCATTGATGACAAGTATCATCCGTATTTTTCTGACAGTCACGCTGAAGATGCTGATTGCATTCAATGTTTTCAAAACTGTACTTGTCGTTATAGTTTACGGTGTTATGGTCGTGCATGGTCTTTGTATCAGATGTCAGGAGGTTCAGGACATTGTCATCATCAAGGCTCTCCATGTCCTTATGCGCATGCGCTGTATAGTAAGCGATGGATTCATCTCCGTAGAACCGGAAACATGCTCTCTGCGCAAGAATGAAGATGACAGTATCGTCCCAGTAAACAATCTTCCTTGTGATAAGGACAAGCTTCAGATCCTCGCGGAACTGGCGGAGCCCTTTTGCGGCACGTGTCTGGAGCTTTGCGATGTATCCCTCACAGGGAGTTAATTCACCGCCGGTAATTCCGGCAAGAAACATGGATGCTTTGTTCATGGCGGCGTTAACTGTGTTTGTGAGGGATAAAGCAAAAGCCTGCAGTCCGCTGCCATACTGAACCTTCTCCTTAAGGTCCGGAGGTATCTGCGAACGAAACACTGTACCGCAGTTATTGCACTCATAATAAAAGAATTCGTGTTTGATCTTCACGACTTTGATGCGCACATCGTATTCGTATTTTACCTCGGATTCCCCGGTTGGAATACAGTCAGTAAGCCTGCACTTGGGGCAGCATTCATCATCCTGCAATGGATGCCCGACAGTATCTGTGATTTCGGATTCATCAGGCACCTCAAGGAAGGCTTTTGTATGGCCGGTCTGTCCTCCCTTGGGTTTTCCTGTATTACGGCGGGAGTTTGGGATAACCTTGTTTTTATTTATCGGTGTCTGTGATGTGGGTTTTCCTGTATTGCTGCCATCGTGATTAAGAAGGGCCTCTGCGTGAGCAAGACGGTTTTGCAGTTCCTTGATAATGGCATCTTTTCCGGCAAGGGTTTCCGCATATTGTTTTTTGTCGCACTCCTTAGACCGCCTAAGGTTTCTGGCAGAAGCCTGTAGAGAAGCGATTTGTTCCTGATACCCCAGAATGCGGTCTTTCAGTTTTGTGATTTCTGCAGTTGCCTTTTCAAAGTCGAGGCGCAGATTGCCAGTAAATTTAATCATAGGTTACAGGGAGCCTTTCCTAAAGCATTCGAGATGGCCGCACATACTTTTACGTACGACCTGATGGTGGCTTTTAAGTCTTTCACTTCCGACTGTAGAGAAGCGATTTCGGCTTCTTTCTTGGATATGGTATTTTGGAGATCTGTAATCTTTGCTGAAGTAGTACCTTCTTCTGTGGTGGCTGCATTTTTAGAAGTTGATGTTCTGCCCCGATGACCAGAGGAAGGAATAAGTTCACCTGTTGCAGTATCCAGTGTACCCAGATATTTTCTCTTGGGTCTCGATTGTTTGGTGACAGGATCATAGTGGGGAGTAGACTCATAAACACGGGTCTTTCCGGTTTTCTTGTCGTAGTGTTGAACGATGGTCGGCATAGTGTTTTCTCCTTTTCGATAGTGGCTATAAACATTATATTACAACCACTGTAATTTATCAAGTAATGGTGGTCACAAAATTTACAAATACAACCACCACATATCGTACACTATGCCTACAAAAAGAAGCCCCAACGGGACTTCCTTAAAAATCAGATATTGATCAGCTGTGAATGGTAACGCACACTGGGCTTTGTCTGGGATATTTATCTTGACTGGGGAATCGCGGTAAGGGACTTCCGCGGTATTGCAATGAACCCGGGTGTTGAGATCCCGTCTG
>CATJJD010000378.1 GCA_949740385.1 uncultured Lachnospiraceae bacterium | reverse complement strand
TGTGCAATTTATTTCTTTATAATTATACATCAAATATAATGATAATGCTATAATTATTTAATGAGCTTGAATCATGCACTGAAAAACAGCCCTCAGCTTCTCAGCTAAGGACTGCTTTTCAGACTGTTTCATATATTAGGCAAATCATTACTTCCAGTAATAACTACCACCAGCATGGATTTCTTTGTGAATCTTGTAGACTGCATTTCCATGTTCAGTGATTCTATTCATGTTCCCAGGCATTCCTGTATAACAAGAGCCACAGGTATAATACTGCCCCTTTTTCTTTCCACCAGTCTTAAGCTTAATACTCTTAAACTTCCCATAAACAACCTTTCCATTCTTCCCCTTTGTATATGCCCTTACTTTTATAGTGTATCTAACAGCAGGCACAAGGTTTTTGATGGTATAGGATGTATTTTTGGTAGTTTTTGCATAAAGTAATGGGGTTTGATATCCAGGTTCTCTATGTGTCTTATAAATCAGCACCTGATACCCTGTAGTGCCTTTTACCTTATTGAATTTTATTTTGACAGAGCTGATGTTTCTGTATCCATCCCACTTGCAGTATTCTTTCACCTTTTTCAGCCCTTTTACCTGCCCTGGTTTTTTCACCTTTGCAGCTTTAGATGCTTTGGTGTCCTGGGTAACTTTGGCGTCGCCAAAAAGGTTTGACTGCTTGTTCACCACACTCTCAGGCACAGCTTTTGGGAGCTTGCAGAATTCAGCAGTGACTACACAAGCCATCAGCAGTGTCAGTGCCAATGCCATTGCAATGATTGGTTTTCTTGTTCTTGTTTTGTTTTTCTTCATGTTCTTGTCCTCCTTTGGGCTACTTCTTAGCCCTTCTTCTTGTTTTTTGATGGGTTACTCTCTTTGGTACAAGTTTGTATAACAGTACCTATCTATATGAAAGGAGTATGAAACTCCTGTTTTCTTGAACTTTTATCTGTTTGGAATATGGAATGAATTTACATTATTAATTCTTGCCTGATTGGGGATGTGGTTAGTTTCTTGTTAGGTTAGGTTTATTATATCATATTGTTAAGTTATATCAACAAACAGAGAAGATAAGGGATTTATCAAGAGAAAGGGAATTTTATATAATTACATATACAAAAAAAGCTGCATCCTCCACTTCCCCATCTATGACCCTTTCTATCATGGGGGTGGTGGTGCAGCTTTTTTTTATGGGACAGGAACTTTTAGGGGATGGCTTTCAGTCTTCAGAAAGTTTTCTCCTGTGCTGAAAGGGGAAAATAATGTGTGTTGCTTTAGCCACTATGTTCTCCAGGGGGACATATTCATCCATCCAGTACCTGCTGTCATATGAGTGGTTCCTGTTGTCCCCAAGGAAGAAATAATGCCCTGAAGGTACAATGTAGCTGCCATCCCCATCCCCATCCTGTGGCTCCTTAATGAAAGAGCTGTCTAATTTCACATCATCAGCATAAACTTCACCATCAAACACCTCAATGGTTTCCCCAGGCAGGCCAATGACCCTTTTAATGTAAATTTCCTCTGGATTGTCTGGTGG
>CATJJD010000377.1 GCA_949740385.1 uncultured Lachnospiraceae bacterium | reverse complement strand
TGGAAAAGAGACGAAGATCAAGGGCCAGACGATGGATGCGAAGGGTGTCATCCTTGATACGGTTGAGTATCCGGGCAACGGAACCGTAACGGTTACCGATACCAACATTGCTGCAGGCGGCTATGTTAAAACAGAAGGTCTCTATCTGGATAAGATCGGCGACACCGCTACCTTTGATGTGGTATACCACAGCGGAAAGTGGGACAATGCAACCGGAACTGAGACAGTCGTTGAGAGAAAGGGTCTTGTTGTTACAGCGGTTGACGCGGCAGCGATTGACGGATGGGCTGTAAAGGTTGGTAAAGCAGATGCATCATTTGCGACTGTTAAAGAGACAAAGCTTGCAGTAAACGATACTAACAGAGCAGCTTACATCCAGATGACGGATTCTGCAAAGGCTACATCTACCGATATTTCCAACTTCACGGTTGAGTCTTCTGATGTGGATACACTGGTTGTAGATCAGAACGATGATGATGACAAGAAGGGTATGGTAAGACTTACCCCGAACAAGGTAGGAACCGCTTACCTGGTTATCCGTGATGAGAAGACACAGAATGTTGTAAAGACGCTTCCGATCGTAATCGTTGCAGAGCGTAAGCCAGTATCTCTTTCACTGGATAAGTCGTCTGTCAGCCTTACCCAGTTTACAGAGGGCGATTACAAGGATTCTGCAGATGTTACTGTAAGTGTGAAGGATCAGTACGGAGAGGATTATCCAACCGGTAATGATGCGAAGGCAGAGAAAAATAGTATTGTTAACGTAAGTGATGTTACAGATGGCAAATTCACGATTACGGCGAACAAGAATGATGTCTCATTTACAGAAAATGAGACAAAGAAAACCACAACAGTAACCGTAGAATTTGGATCTCTGTCACGAAAGCTTACGGTAAATCTGACAAAAGCAGCAACAGGAACTCCAAACAATTTTGTGGTAGACGCATCCGCTTCAAGAGTAGATGCTATTATCAAGGGGGATGCTGATGCGAATACTTCCGTTACTTTCCGGGCCTTTGGAACTGTAGACGGCGCGAAGTCTAAGTTAATCAATGTAAAAGAAGTAGTTTTGAAGAAGGGTACAACCGAGTACAAAGTAGATACAACTTCTCCTGCAGCAGTTGCCATTAAACCGATTGTTCCTACATCAGTGGATGTTCTTGCAATCAGCGGCGGTGCTATTACAGTTAATGTAAATGACATAAGCAGTGGCTGGAAACTGGATGCCGGCGCATATACATTAGAAGTCACTGCTACAGTCGATGGTGTTGACAAGACTGTTAAGAAAACACTTGTAGTTACTGATACACAGCCGAAGATTACCGTGAACCGTGTAAAGACAACCGGAAATAATGTTGGGGAGTGTTTCGAGGTTTACTATGATGGAAACAAGCAGGAAGGTGTAACACCAAAATACTTCAACGCTAAGGGCACGGAAGTAACGAACGTTGCTGGTAACGTATCTGTTTCCTATGCAGTTGTCCAGATTCAGGTAGGTAATAATAAGGTAGCACAGAAAGTAAATATCGGTCTTACTGTCAGAGTAGAGTAATTACTTTCCATGCCAGAAAACATTTAAGAGAGGGCTTCGGCTCTCTCTTATTTTTGATGTCAATTCTTTCTCATGTTTCGCTTCTGATCCTGACTATTTTTCCGGAAAACACAGGCGCATTCCTATGGATACACTCTATTGAGATACCTTTTGTGGTCAGAATCCTACTGTATTTTCCAATCGGGCAGTGCCGCTCATCGGCAACGGCAGTCTCAGGATCGGTCTCATCATCGCAGTACTTTAATGAGAATATCCTGAGCGGAGAGGCGGTTCCGTTGTTGATCTGTGTTCCGGTTGCTATACTTTATGCATTAAAGAAAACGCCGATAATACGCGTTCTTTTCCGCATCGAAATAATAAATTTACACACAAAAACAGAACCGGGAATGCATGAAAAACTCTCCCGGTTCTGTTAAACGCTCTCAGCTCTATATGCGCAAAGCTTCTATTTCTTCAAAAGTCAATCCGGTATCTTCTACAATTTCATTAACCGGTCTGTTTCGTTTAAGAAGCTTTTGTGCTATTTCTTTTTTGGTATTATACAACGCCTGTGCCTCATCGTGTCTTGCTTTTGCACGGAGTCTCTCTTTCTCGCGGAACTCTGATGAAGCTGTAATCGTATAATAAGCATTGATCGCCTGACTCATAACCGGCACCTCCATCTCTTTAATCTTCTCCAGTTCCTCTTCGGTTTCCGCTTTGAACAGCGAAAGCCACAGCAGTAACATATCATCCTCACCCACATCTGACGGCAGTTTGGAAAGCTCAAAGAAATGAAATCCCATTTTATCCGACAGCAGTGTATGGCGCGTGACCTCAAGTGGCTGGAAGAAAGAATGATATTCTTCACATTCAAACAGCGCAAAGTCTATAATACTGATAACGAT
>CATJJD010000376.1 GCA_949740385.1 uncultured Lachnospiraceae bacterium | reverse complement strand
AGGCAAAGAAAGATTGGAAAACTTATATATGTATGCAGACGATTTTTCGGAGCCAGTGGGGTCAGCTGGTCGCTTTCTTATGAGGATTTAGTAATAGACAAGCTGCTGAATTCGAAATCGGGGGGGTATGTTGATGTGGGTGCAAATCATCCGGTTGATATATCGAACACATATCTTTTATGGATAAATGGTTTTCATGGAATTAATATTGATCCATTGCCTGAATCTAAGAAAACATTTGACAGGATGCGTCCCAAGGATATAAACCTGAATATTGGAATTGCATCTTCGAATGGGCAAATGACTTATTATGAATTTGAATCCAGTGTTTATAACACGTTCAGTAAAAAACGGGCAGAGAAGGTTGTTAATAATAAAATGTCCGGATTAAAAAATAAAACGAAGGTTAAGGTTGAACGATTAGAGGATGTTTTTGATCATTACATTGGAGATACGAAAATAGACGTTCTCAATATTGATACAGAGAGCATGGAGCTGGATGTAATAAAATCGAATAACTGGAAAAAATATCGGCCGCATTTTATTATCCTGGAATCACTGGGGAGCAGAGATGTAAGGGAAGCGTATACAGATGAATCGGTGAGGTTCTTAACTGAGAACGAATATGAACTGGTTGTAAAGGTATTTCAATCCTGTTTTCTGGAAGACAAAAGATACAAGGAGACTATGAGTGACGGAGATTATTAAAAAAATACATTATTGCTGGTTTGGTGGTAATGAGTTTCCGGATTCGGCAAAAAAATGTATTGACAGCTGGAAACAGTTTTTTCCGGATTATGAAATAATACAATGGAATGAAGAAAATTTTGATGTTAATATATGTCGGTATACACGCGAGGCATACAGTAAAAAGAAATGGGCATTTGTGAGTGATTACGCCCGATTCAGGATTTTATATGAACATGGTGGTCTCTACTTTGATACCGATGTAGAGGTTATCAGGAAGATGGATGATATTTTGAAGCGTGGTTCGTTTATGGGATGTGAAGGAAGAAGTATAAATACAGGCCTTGGCCTGTATGCTGCTCCAGGCCTTGGCCTGTATGCTGCTATACTTGATTATTATGAAAGAGAGAGTTTTCTGTTAAAGGATGGAACATCGAATTTAAAAACCGTAGTTACAAGGGTGACACAGATACTTGAACAATATGGATTTGATAAGCGAAAAGATAATGAAATTCAGAATGTGGAGGGGGTGTATATTTACCCTCCGGACTACTTTGCGCCAATGGATTATGCAACCAGAAAATTAGTTATAACGGAAAATACAAGATCCATACATCACTATGATAATTCATGGTACGATGAAAGAAATATTTACTGGCAGAAATTGCGTCTGCGTCTGAACCGGTTCATGCCGAACGCATTATCTGCGCGTACAGCGCTTATAATATCGCTGGTAAAATTCGGAGGGGCAAGAGGGCTGGTGGACTACTTTAGATACAGGGAGAAGTAATCGTGCTGACAGGTTTGGGTTCAGAGAAAAAATATTATGTGATCGGATCGATATTTGTGTTTTTGATAGCTGTCACTGTATTGACTGCTTTTACAGGCAGCCTGTTTCAGGTATTTAATTCTTTTACATTAATCGTATATTCATGTATAGCAGTGTGGGAGATTTTTTATGAAAAGACATTGCTGCCGGGGCTGACGAAAGTGATTTTGCTTTCAGTGGCATATTATTTTTTAATAATACTTGTAAACGATGCCGCCGGAGCTGGTTCAAGCGTATTAATCGTGAGTTCTCTTCTGAGTATGATTGTTATGAACCGACTGGCGATAAAAAGAAAGCTTCTGGTCTATCTTGAATACTTTTCGATGCTGGCTGTATTCGGTATGACGGCGGTATCTTTTTACATACATGGCAGTATTGCAAATTATGTTGCTTTTACAAATCGCGGAGTAAATCCGAATTCGTGGGCGGAAATAACTATTTTTCTGGCAATGCTGTTTACTGCTTTACATGTCGAAAGAGGCAGGCTTGCCGGACTTTTCGTCATTCTGTGTTCCTGTCTGACTGCATATAATTGCCGGACAAGATTTATGACAGTCGGGGCATTGCTGTTTGCAGTATTCTATCTGTT
>CATJJD010000375.1 GCA_949740385.1 uncultured Lachnospiraceae bacterium | reverse complement strand
GACATGATCTTGTAAAAAATTGAGGACAGGAAGCGATTCCTGTCCTTTTTCGAAGAACAATTCTTTACAAGCGCCAAAAATGTGTTAGAATGAATTTAGCGAGTGAATTTTAGAAAGGATCACAATGAGTACGAAGGACACTTTGACCCTGGAGGAGCAGCGGCGGAGGAGAAACAGAGTGAACCGCATGAAGACGGGTATCATGCTGGCCATCGCTGTCTGGATGATTGTCTCGCTGATTGCAATCATCGTATTGTCGGTTCATATTGTGCGTCTGAATCACAGAATTGAGGAGCTGACCCGGCCGGTCAGCAGTCCGGGTTCGGAAGCGGTGACACCGGAGGAGACGCAGGCGGACACGCAGGCAGATCCGGTGGACAGTGGAGCGGCTGCCGACACACAACTGAATTATGATGAAATCGTGACAGGGATCGACACGCCGGAGAATCTGGCTGTGGAGGGGGATACCCACAGAGTCTATCTCACCTTCAACAGCGATCCGGGCGACAACACGATGGATATACTGGACGTGCTGGCGGAGTATGAGGTCAAGGCTACTTTCTTTGTGACCGGAGACGAGTCGGAGGAGATGAAGGCGGTGTACCGGAGGATTGTGGAGGAAGGACACACCCTCGGCATGCACTCTTACTCGAACCAGTACAGCACGATCTATGCCTCCACGGACGCGTTCCTTGCGGATTACGAGAAGATTTCGGGGTATCTGGAGGAAGTGACCGGGACGAAGAGTCTCTATTACCGCTTTCCGGGCGGAAGCAGCAACGAGATCAGCAATGTGAGCATGACTGAATTTGCTCACATTCTCAAGGAGAAGGGAATCACCTGGTTTGACTGGAACGTGTCGGCGGGAGATGCGGTGTCGGACTATACGGTGGAGGACATTGTGGCGAATGTCATCGACGGGGTGTCCGCGTACCGGACCTCGGTTGTGCTTCTGCACGACGGAACTGACCGGCCGACGACGGTGGATGCGCTCGGGCCGATGATCGAGGCGCTGCTCGCAGAAAAAGCGCAGCTTCTGCCGATTGATGAGGAGACGGATGTGATTCAGTACATCCGGGCTGACAGTGTTGGATAAAAGGATACGGAGGATACACGATGGGATTATTTAAGGACTTTAAAGAAGATTTCTCGCAGGCAGTCAACGAGATGATGCCGGGTGCCGATGCGGCGCAGACACTCAAAAACGACGACAGTCTGGTGGTGGACACGCTCGGGGAGGATGTGGACGTGCAGTCGGAGCTCTCAAAGCTGGACGGCCTTCTGGAGAATGTGAATACAGGTTCTGCTGTACTGCCGAAGTCGGAACCGGTGCTGACGGAGCCGGTGCCGGTTCCGGTACCCGTACCCGCGCCGGTGCCGGAGAGAACATTTACAGAGGAGAAAATGATCATGAATGAGACACGGACAGACATAATGACGGAGCCGGAGATCCGGCCGTCCGCCCCTGTGATGAATCCGGATGCAGTGGTGGACGAGACAACCGTTATTACGGCGAGCACCATACTCTCCGGCGACATTTCGACGAAGGGCTCTTTTGATATTCAGGGAACAATCAACGGCAATGTGGTCTGCAACGGCAAGCTCTCGGTGACCGGAACGATCAACGGCAACAGCCAGGTGTCCGAGTTTTTTGCGGACGTGGCGAAGGTTGAGGGCGAGGTTATCAGCAGCGGCACGGTCAAGGTGGGCGCAGGCTCTGTGGTGATCGGCAATATCACTGCGGCATCCGCTGTGATCGCCGGGGCCGTAAAGGGCGATATTGACGTGCAGGGACCGGTTGTTGTGGATACATCCGCTGTGATTATGGGCAATATCAAATCCCGCTCGGTACAGATCAACAACGGAGCGGTGATTGAGGGCTTCTGCTCACAGTGCTACGCAGACATCGATGTGCAGGGACTTTTTGATACAAAGTAGTAGACGAAAGGATGGAATATGAAGCGTATTTTGTTGAAATTAAGCGGTGAGGCGCTGGCAGGAGAGAGACATCACGGTTTTGACGAGCCCACCGTAACAGAGGTTGCCAGACAGGTGAAGCAGCTCGTGGACGACGGGGTGCAGGTCGGCATTGTGATTGGCGGAGGCAATTTCTGGCGCGGGCGCACCGGCACGGCCATCGACCGGACAAAGGCCGACCAGATCGGTATGCTGGCCACGGTGATGAACTGTATCTATGTGTCGGAGATTTTCCGCTCGGTGGGAATGATGACAAACGTACTCACGCCCTTTGAGTGCGGCTCCATGACGAAGCTGTACTCGAAGGACCGGGCGAACAAATATTTTGCACACAATATGGTTGTCTTTTTTGCCGGGGGAACCGGGCATCCTTATTTTTCAACAGATACGGCGACGACGCTGCGCGCCGTCGAGATCGAGGCGGACGGCATTTTTCTTGCGAAGTCCATCGACGGCGTGTACGACAGTGATCCGAAGACGAATCCGGACGCGAAGAAGTACGACGAGGTGTCCAT
>CATJJD010000374.1 GCA_949740385.1 uncultured Lachnospiraceae bacterium | reverse complement strand
GTACTCCTCGCCCTCAAGCTTCACCTCTGTGCCTGAATACTTGGAGTAAATTACCTTCTGGCCTTCCTTCACCTGCATGACAACTTCCTTGCCGTCAACCATTCCGCCAGGTCCTACCGCGATAACCTCTGCCTCCTGCGGCTTCTCCTGCGCTGTACCGGTCAGGATAATTCCGGATGCGGTAGTCTCTTCCGCTTCCAGCTGCTTTAATACGACTCTGTCCGTCAATGGAACTAATTTCATGTCCCTCTACCTCCTTTTTAATTTATTAGCACTCATCTTATTCGAGTGCTAATTGTTTCTGTAAATAAAATAGCACTGTTCCAATTCGATGTCAACACTGTTCTTGAAAGTTTATGATATTTTTATAATTTAGATCAGTCCATAGTGCTCCATGGCCCGGTAAATGCCGTCCTCGTGGATATCTGATGTGACATATTCCGCAGCTTCTTTTGCTGCGTCAGTCCCGTTTCCCATGGCAATGCCGTGTCCGACCGCGCCTAACATATCCAGGTCGTTTACGCTGTCGCCAACCCCGTAGGTATCCGATACCGGAACCCCCAGATGTCTGCACAGCCAGAGAATGCCCGTCGCCTTCGACGTTCCCTTCGGCACGGCCTCCAGGACCGCAGGACTGTGCTCGATAAAGTCAAAATCCGAAATCAGCTCCGATTTGACGGTCGGATAGTCCGTGTTCTGCAATACCGACGCCGAAAACTTATTGATTCTTATATCATCCGTGTAGCCGCACATCGGAACCGCCGTCTCCCCCATCTCGCGGAAGAGATACTCCACAAAGGGGTCTGCTCCAAAGCCGTCCTTATCAATCCAGTGGTACTCCGGCCCTTCCAGAACGACCGGCATCCGACATGCCGCCGCCAGCTCAACGACCCGCTTTGTCAGCTCCGGCGGCAGTATATTCTCATATAGAAGCTTTCCGTTCAATTCCACATGGTTGCCGCAGGCTGCGATAATTCCGTCAAAGCCCAGCGACAGAAGCTTTTCGGAGCAGATATTGCCCCTTGCCCTGCCGCTGCACAGAAAAGTCATGTGACCGTTTTCCCGCAGCATGCGAACCGCCCTTACCGTGCTTTCGGGGATCTCCATGTGATCGTCCCAGAGTGTTCCGTCAATATCAAAAAATATAAGTTTTGGCATAGTATTCTCTATTCTGTTCGTATCTTATCCCTTTGTGTAAAGATCATTATAGCAAAACATGTGTGGTTTGGCTATGACATACTTATTTTTATTGCGGCGGGACGATCGCATTTTGCATTTTCACACGCCCTTGATTTCCCGCGCAAAATACGCCATGATTCCTGCCGAATGAAAAAACTTTCTCCGGCTGCAAAAAACGCATGGTTCACAATTTACTGCCTCCATGCGCCTTTGCTCTTTTTATCGCCTGCTGTTAATTATGCCGACTGCATAACTTCAGCCTCAATCTCCTTTAATTCCTCAAATGACAGGAGCGAAATATATTCGGCAATTTCTTCCAGCGGCATTTTACCCTTTTTTATCATTCTCGCTGCTGTTTCTCTCGCATTTTTTAATTCTGCTTTTTGTGCCGCTTCCCTCGCCGCTTCATTTCTCATATCTTCCATAAGTTTACACATGGCAGCAACTCCCTTCTCCTCCTGCTTGAAATACCGCGCTTTTTTAGCAAGTGCCTCATAATTCATATCATCGGGATTCGTGCACGAAAAATCGTGCATCAGCTTCCCGATTTCATCATTGCCCCTGTATTTCCCATTAACATATATGATATGCGAACCGTCACCAAACAGTCCTTCCCTCTGCCCGACAGTGACATATCTCTCTACCGGATAGATCGGCTGATTCCCCTTCATAACATCATTTTCTGTAATAAAAATCACATAGCTGTCAGGAATATCCTCTGTTTCATCACCTGGCCTTAATATATGTGCGTCCAGCAAACTGCTGTTGTGCCTGGCCCTCTTTGGATCGGCTCCCGCATCTTCCCTTTGAATTTCCACATTAAATTCCAAAACAATTCGGAGTATCAATTCCACACCCTCAAAATTATCTGCAAGACAGACCGTCATAAAATCATCGTCCATATATCGGAACGATTTCAGACGCTCCAAATCCTGCTGATGCATCTGCTCTCCTGTACTCAAAACATCACCTTCCTTCGCTGCCTTCATTATACAACAGACAACGCCTTTTGAAAACGAAATTATATATATTTTCATCGTTAAACCGGATGCATTCGCCCTGTCAAACGCCACCTCACAGAGCCTTCACGCCGCTGATTTCCCGCGCAAAATACGCCCCGATCTCCGCAATAAAGGAAAGCACCTTCTCCTTCATCTCTTCCGGAAACGCCGTCAGGACCGGCGCCGTCTCAAAGCTCAGCACGCCGTCAAAGCAGATACTGCGAAGTCCCGAAAGAAAGCGCTCCCAGTCGGTGGAGCAGCGGTTTTCCCGCGTTCTGGCGAAGGAGAACGGGATCGGGTGCAGATCTCCCACGCCGTCGT
>CATJJD010000373.1 GCA_949740385.1 uncultured Lachnospiraceae bacterium | reverse complement strand
CCTGTGGTAAGGTGCCGCTCCTGCGGCGGATTCCTTATCACCCTGTGGTAAGGTGCCGCTCCTGCGGCGGATTCCTTATCACCTCCGTGGTAAGGCGGCACTCTCTGCCGGATTCCTCATCCCTACTTCAAACACAACACGTTGTCTCTACCTATGGTAGACCGTTTTGTCTGTACAGTGACTTGTCGTCAGTTTCCTAACTTGACATTCGCTCCACGGAAAACCTGCCGCAACGGGCAGCAACCTCGCGCTTCACAGCTATCATGCCACAGCAACGCCTATTATACAGGACGAATTTTGAAATTGCAAGTACTAATTACAAATTTTTCGGAATATATTTTTTCTGATTGAAATAACGATAAACTATGAGTCTGTCACGGATTCCTGCGATTCCTTTTCTGCGTCTTGATTTTTGCGATTTCCACAAGCTCCTCTCTCTCCTCCTCCGGAAGCAGCGAAAAATAAAAGAGCAGCTCCTTCTCCAGATCCGAGTGAAACTGAAGCTTTTTCCGGTTCATCGGTTCATTCAGATAATCCAGATAGGACGCCAGCTGCCGGCTGGACCTGGTCGGGCAGGGAGCGTCGTAGTACTCATTCTCGTCCAGCTCCACCGTCAGATGCATCAGATCCTCCACCGAGATATTGTAAAGCCCGGCAAGCTTGTACAGCGCCTCATAGCCCGGCGTCCGCAGCCCGTTCTCATAGTGCGAGTAGGTCTGTCTTACAATGCCCAGAAACGAAGCGACATAATCCTGTGTGTACTGATGGCCTTTTCGCAGAGCACGGAGCCTTTCTGCAAGCTTGTCATTATTCATAGAACAATCTCCCCCGTTTCCATATTTAAATACAGCGCCCAGAGTAATATTTTTTAGTATATTTTGTATTGTTACCAAAAACGCTACATTCCGTTGCGTTTTTTATTTATTTATGTTAAGATTTATTAACGCATTGACGATAATATATACAGAAAGCAGCAGAGAACAAAGCAAAAGATACAAAACACGCACTGTATCTTGGAATGTCAGGGAGGGCAGGACAAAATATGATAGTGACACACAATCTTTACGCAAACAATGCGCAGCGGCAATACAAAATCACAGAAGTCGAAAAGAAGAAGTCCACCGAAAAGCTTTCCAGCGGATACAAAATAAACCGTTCTGCAGATGACGCCGCCGGACTATCCATTTCCGAAAAAATGCGCCGTCTCATACGCAGACTCGACCAGGGAAGCGAAAGCATACAGGACGGAATCTCCTTATGTCAGGTGGCGGACGGTGCGCTGGCGGAGGTCACTTCCGTGCTGCAGCGGGTGCGGGAGCTTTCCATACAGGCGTACAACGGCACCAACTCGAAGTCCGACCGCGCCTGTATTCAGGACGAGGTGGACAACTGCCTTTTGGCCATCGACGAGATTAAGGACCGGACGAAATTCAACGAGCTGTACATTCTGAGAGGAAATCAGCACGCCGCAGAGGACCGCTTCGTCCGTGTGCAGGAGCCTTATATGGCCACAAAGACCGACTATGAGCACCGGGTTATTCCCGACTGGCTGATTATCAACGACGGAAAAGACACGGAAATCAGGCCGCGGCCGGATTACAACGGCAATTACACAACCGACACAGGCGGTATCATGTACGCGGATTATCAATATGAAGTGACCGATGCAGCCGGCAATGTGACCGTAAAAAACGTATCCGTCTACTACGGCGACCGGAAGGGTGAAAAGCTTCACGCCTACGGAAAGGACTACATTTACATCAACGATTTCGTGACCCAAAACGACGCGAACGGTTTCGACTGGAACCTGCTGTTTCAAAACGGAAAGAACACCCAGCTCAAGGACTACGTGGACAATATCCGAAATACCGGCTCCTCCGGCTGGACGCCCGGCAACACGGACAATCCGTCCTGCAAGCTGGATTTCGGCGGACTGGCCGCAGGCACCGCCACCGTGGACGATCTGTTCACCAATATGTTTAACCTGCTCGGATGCGAGATCGGTTTTCCATGCGGAACCTGCTCGGATGTGAACGCGGTGCAGTTTTCCGGCAGCATTGACAGCTGGACCGTCAACGAGTTCGTGACCCAGACCGGTTACCAGAGCACCGGCGAACTATCGCTGTCCGACAATATTTTCAAATGGAATGAGTATGCGGCCGACGGAACCGTCATCCGAAACGACTATCCCCACACCGGATATTTCGGCGCCATTTCCAGTCTGTACGCTATTGAAGACGAAACGCTGCGCAACACAAAGGCGAAGGAGCTGGCGGACGCCATAGCCGTCGACCTGAAAGACCGGATGGAAACACTGCTGAAAGACGGGATGAAAGACCATTTTGACCGGGTAGCTTCCGACAATGACCCGACAAAAAACAAAGTGCTCTACATTTACGACTACCGGGACAACAGCGCGCTGGTATCGCCTGCGGACGCGGACACACGGGTGCTGAACCTGATCTCCAATGTAAAGCGCACGATTACATATGAAGACATACGGGAAT
>CATJJD010000372.1 GCA_949740385.1 uncultured Lachnospiraceae bacterium | reverse complement strand
GGAGCCGGGCAGGATGCGGCACAGGATGCAGCGCAGCCCGTTCTGCAATGTGGAGCATAAGGAGGATGAAGGGCAATGAAGAAAGAAGTAGAAGACATCAGAGGAATGGCGAATGCCATGCGAAAAGCAGCAGATGCTGCGGACAAGATGGCGGACATCGCTGAAAATGAGCAGCTGACGTATGAGGAGCAGGAAGAGCAGTTGGAAACGGCGACGGCGGAATTCGTGGTGCAGATGATGAAACTGCAAAAATATCAGGATACGATGTGAAAGGAGCAGGAAGCATGAAACAGTGGGAAGAGAACAGGCGGAGCTTTGCTAAATTATTAGAGCAGGCAGCAGCCGCCCGCTGCGGCTTTTGGGACTTCATGGAGTGGCTGGACAGCACGGACTTCTTCCGTGCGCCAGCATCCACGAAGCATCACGGGAGCTATGAAGGCGGGCTGGCAGAGCATTCCCTGAACGTGTACAGGCGGCTGACGGGGCGGAATGACCTGCAAGGAAGACCGAAATCGGCGGCGCTGGTGGCGCTGCTTCATGATGTATGCAAGATTGACAGATATCTTCCGGAGACGGGAGAGGACGGCAGCACCACGGGCTGGAAGTATAACACGGACGTGGCGCTTCCGGTCGGCCATGGGGAGCGCAGCGTCATCCTGATACAGCAGCAGGGGCTGACGCTGACGCTGGAAGAGATAACGGCGATAAGGTGGCACATGGGAGGATTCGACGATGCAGTGCGCGGCGGCAGCAGGGAGATGTCTGAAGCATTCAGGCGCTATCCGCTGGCGCTTCAGCTGCATATAGCGGACATGGAAGCGACATATCTGGACGAAAAGGAGTGAAACGGGATGGAGAAGAAAATCATCTGTGACAAGTGCAAAGCGGAATTTGAGATGCAGAACCTTCTGAAAGACCGTGTAATCGCGAAGGACAAGACCGGGAATGCGGTCATGGAAAGATTCTTTGAATGCCCGGACTGCGGGACACATTACACGGTCACTGTCATCGACAGGGAGATGCGGCTGATGATACAGAAGCGCGGCCAGCTGATGAAGAAGGTCAACAGGCTGATGCGGTCAGGAGGAAGCAAGGAGCGGATGCAGAAGCTGCTGGATGCGGATGAAAAGCTGAAGAAAGACCTGAAGAGCCGGGCGGACAGGCTGAAGGAGGAATATGCGGGGTGATAGGGTGAGACGCGAAAGAAGGAGGATGCCGCAGAAACGGGGCGATGATATCCGAAGGGGCGACATCTTCTACATCAACAACAGCCGGGGACAGGTCGGCAGCGAGATGATGAAGGACAGGCCGGGAATCATCGTGTCGAACAACACGAACAACCGACACAGCAACGAAGTGACGGTGGTCTTCCTGACAACAAGCCCGAAGAAGGAGACACCGACGCATGTGACAATCAGAAGCACAGGGCGGCAATCGGTGGCACTGTGCGAAGCGCCAACGACAATCGACAAGCTGCGGATAAGCAACTACATCGGCAGAGCGACAGGGCGGGAGATGGAGGAAATCAACGAAAAGCTGAAGATAGCGCTTCGATTAGACTGAAGGAAGGGAGGAAAAGAGGGTGCATAACGTGAATGAATGGCTTAATCAGGCGATAAAGGCCACGGGCAGCTTCATCCTGTGGATGTTTCTTCTGCTGGTGGCCGCAGCGCTGATATTGCTGATTGTGGTGGTGGTGTATGCCGTCATCAAGGAGATTGTGAAGAATGTGAAGAACGGAGGGAAGAAAAAGGATGAATAAAGCGATATTGATGGGAAGGCTGACAAGGGAGCCGGAAGTGCGGTATTCGCAGGGGCAGGAGCCGATGGCGATTGCACACTTCACGCTGGCAGTGGACAGGAGAGGAAGAAGGCAGGAAGGGCAGCAGAACGCGGACTTCATCAGCTGTGTGGCCTTCGGGAAGCTGGGAGAGTTTGCTGAAAAGTATCTGGACAAAGGGACGCGGATTGTGCTGGAAGGACACATCACCACGGGAAGCTATACGAACAGGGAAGGACAGAAAGTATATACCACGGAAGTCACGGCGGAAAGCATCGAATTCGCGGAGAGCAAGGCGACAGAACAGTCACGGCAGCAGTCGCAGCAGGCACAGCCATCCGGGACATATACAGGCAGCGATGGATTCATGAATATCCCGGACGGGATAGATGATGAACTGCCTTTCAATTAGGCGCAGGGAAAGAAGGTGAAGAGATGGGACTGAAGGATGCGGTGAAGAAAGTGAAGGAGAAGGTGCAGGGAATGGCAGCGCGGCCATACATAGGCATCGACATGGCAGCAGGCGAAGACATGACCGCATACGCGGGACAGCAGGAGACCGCGCAGAAGCCCACAGAAGCGCCTGAAGGGAATCAGGCGGAGAATTCCGCACAGGAGACCGGAGAAGGGCAGGAAGGGGCATCAGGAGAAGCGACAGACGCGCTTCAGAAGTGGCTGGCAACACTTCCGGATGAAAAGCGGCAGCAGGAGCTGGAAAAGATAGAAGAATTCTGCAAAAGGTACGAGATGACAGCGCAGGAGC
>CATJJD010000371.1 GCA_949740385.1 uncultured Lachnospiraceae bacterium | reverse complement strand
TGCCGCCGCAGGCCCCCACAATATTCTCCAGTGTCAGATGCGGCATCTGCGCCGTCCTGTCCGCTGTCCTGTTCTCCACCATAATCATCCCTCATACTTTGCCAGCGAGATGGCAATAATTTTCTCGCACAGCTGATTAAAAGTCATGCCGACCACCTGCGCCTCCTGGGGCAGCAGACTTGTAGGCGTCATGCCCGGAAGCGTGTTCACCTCAAGGCAGAACATTCCGCCCTGCTCATTTAAGAGAAAATCCGCCCTGGAATACGTGTCCAGGCCAAAGAGCTCCGCCGTCTTCTCCGCGTAGGCCCGCATCATATTCGAGACCTCCCTGGGCAGATCCGCCGGACACGTCTCCACCGTGCTGCCGGCCTGGTACTTGTTCCGGTAATCGTAGAAGCCCTCCCGCGGCGCAATCTCGATCACCGGAAGCGCCCGGTGCTCGATAATCGCCACCGAGAACTCGCGCCCCTGCACGTACTCCTCGATCACCAGCTCATCCTCCAGACGAAACGCCTCATCCAGCGCCGCCGCAAATTCCCGCTCATCCCTCACAATCGTCACGCCGATGCTGGAGCCGCCGCTGCATGGCTTTACCACGCAGGGAAGCTTAACCGGAAGCGCGCTCACATTGTCCGTCCGGTTCTCCCTCTTCATCACAAAGCCGGCCGGCGTCGGAATCCCCGCGTCCGCAAAAAGCTTTTTGGCAATCCCCTTGTTCATGGCAAGGGCGCTTCCCAGGTAATCGCTTCCGGTGTAGCGGATACCGAACAGATCAAAGGCCGCCTGAATTTTGCCGTTCTCCCCGTCCTCGCCGTGGAGGGCCATAAATACGATATCCGCCATCCGGCACAGCTCTATAACGTTGGGCCCGAAAAAGCAGTCCGACTGATCCTCCCTCCCGGCTCTTACCGCCGCAAGGTCCGGCGCCTCCGTCGGAATATCCTGCGGCTTAACGCTCACCTGCTCTGTCCGGTCAAAGATGCCCGACAGCTCCTCCTCCTCCTTCCCATACCCCATAAACACGTCCAGAAGAATGACGCGGTGCCCGTTTTCCCGGAGCGCATCCGTCACCATCCCGCCGGTCTTAAACGACACGTCTCTCTCCGTGCTGAGTCCTCCTGCTAATACAATTATGTCCATAACTCTCTCCTCACCTGCGCAATCTGTTTTGCTTACTTCTATATGTATTCCCGGTCATTGCTTCCTATTATATATATTGTCTGGGGCTGCCTCACCGTGCATAAAAAGAGCCGGCAGTCCTCCGGCTCTTTCGCATAAATGTGGGTTTGGCATTCAGTCCTAATTTATCTATATAATTGCATATTCTATCCGTTTGCAGCAGACTGACGATTCAGCTCAATCTGCCATACCAGCAGTGCCATCTGTTCGAAAAACTTTCTTCCAAAATAATTCCGCTCCGTCAGGCATCCCCCATATTCATACAGTGTATCCCTGAGGCCCTCCGTATCCGACAGATCAATCTCAAAGATAAAACTGTGCAACAGTCTCATTCGTTCGTCATCCAGCGCCACTAACCACTCCTCAAACATTTCCATAAAGTCATCTCTGCGGATCATCGCCTGAATATAACGCCCCATTGTATTTTCTGAATAAATAATCTTCCATCTCCCATCGTTCATTATTTACCCAAATTTATGCAAAAGACCGTCCCCAATTACAGTTTCTTTGTTAAGGATAATATATATTGTCGTATGGTGTCAAGAACTTTTTCAAAAATTTTAAAAACAGACTTTCCCGAAGGAGCGTGCCGTATTAACAGTAACCGAATCAAAAAACAGCAGGAAGGGAGGCCGCTTTTTTCGGCCTCCCTTCCTGTGCGCTTTCTTTTCAGCACTCCGGCTCAATCAGTCCGTAAGTGTTCCCCTTTCTTTTATACACCACATTGACCTCGTCCGTCTCCGCGTTGCGGAACACGAAAAAGTCATGTCCGGTCAGCTCCATCTGAATGCATGCATCCTCCGGATACATCGGCTTCATGCCGAAGCGCTTGGTGCGGACAATCCGGATCTCCTCATCCTCGCTCTCGTCCGCCTCCACAAACTCCGAGCGGAAGCTGTCCGCCGCATTCATCTTCTTCGAGATCAGCTTCGTGCGGTATCTCTTCAGCTGACGCTCAATCACTTCCTCCACCAGATCAATGGACACATACATGTCATTGCTCACCTGCTCGGAGCGGATAATATGCCCCTTAATCGGAATCGTAACCTCAATTTTCTGGCGTTCCTTCTCAACGCTCAGTGTAACGTAGACATCCGTCTCAGGCGTGAAGTACTTCTCAAGCTTTCCGAGCTTCTCCTCCACAGCGCTCTTAAGCCCCTCTGTAAGTTCAATGTTCCTTCCCGTGATCTTAATTCTCATGATGTCTGACCCCCTTGCAGTATATTTAGCTGCTTCCGCATCTGTGCGGCAGCCTGTACTATAAAGGTATTATATCATATGAAACAGAAAACGCAAAGAATTTTGTACCGGATTTTACCTTTGATTACAGAATAAGCTGAACTGACACCGAAAAAATAAATACATATTTTCTATCTGAAAAGGAAATATTCTATTATACATTCTTCTTGTTGGTTTTTCATTTTGTTAAGATACCTCTGAGAGGTTTTTTAACTCTGCGTTACATAATTCAACTGCCGGTAAAAGCTCCGGCAGCTGCACACACAATCCGGTGTCTCCAGAGGCGCAGGAGACAGACAAAATACAGGGGGACAATCAATGCTGCAATATTTAACTATGGGTAAAAGGATTAAACAGCGTCGAAAAGAACTTGGCATCACACAGAACCAGTTTGCCGAGATGCTTCAAATATCGAACAACCACATATCAACCATCGAGAACGGCAGAGGCCACGCCAGCATCGAGCTTTTCTGCAAAATCTGCTCGGTGCTCGACGTAACGCCGGATTACCTCCTGGTCGGTCAGATTCACCCCAACGACATTCCGAAGAATATCATCGACATGCTGCATCACTGCAACGAGGAGGATCTCGCCCTCGTAGAGCACATGGTAGAATACCTGATCTACCAGCACGGAAACCGGTAAAAGCCCGCTCATGCAAGACCTCCGGTTCACAGGAACTCCCGTTCCTGTGAACCAAAAAAAGCGGGTCGGATCACTCCGCCCCGCCATAATCGCGCACCGCCGCCTTCAAAGCTCCGCGTCCCGCGGCCCCCGTCTTCTCATAGATATGCGTCAGATGTTTCTTCACCGTAGCCTCCGAAATATACAGCTCCTGCGCAAGGCGCTGATTCGAGTAACCGTTGACCACAAGCCAGGCGATCTCCGTCTCCCGCCTTGTCAGATCCGCACTGTGCGCAAAGGCAAGATACCCTTCTTTGTCTGCGGCAGCCTCCTGCCCGCGCTCCTCTTCCCCTGCCTTACCGCTCTCCGCGGCGTCCGCACCCGGGGCAGAAGCTGCACCGGCACTCTCATTTTCCGCCTGCGGAGTGCGCCGGATCCGGTACACGCATATACCCGCAGCCGGCACGACCAGCGCCAGCGTGCAGAGATTCACAAGCACCCGCATCCCCGGATCGCCGATTCCGATCCACTCCAGCACCAGCGTAAAGCCGAACAGAGCCCCGTAGATGACAGGCAGAAGAACGCCGCGGCCTCTATTCCTCCTCATCAATAATATCCATCGCATCCGTCAGCGCATTCTGCACATTCAGATGAAGCGGAAGGAGCAGCACCTCAAGAATGCTGGCATAGACGAGGGTCAGACATATAATGGCGACGGTTGGCCCGATGGAAGCCGGAATCTCCATACTGTGAAGCACCACGATAAACGCAATGCCCATGGTAAACAGCGATCCGTACATAATAAGCTTCTGCATCAGCTTTACCGCCTCCAGCGACTTTCGCATCTGAGCGATGGAAAAGGTCTGCTTTCCGATCCGGAACGCCCGCCCGAAATCCTTTCCGGCCCCCGACGCAAAGAGCATCGGCAGCGTAAAGACAAGAATGCAGAAAAAAGTGGGAATGTCAAAGTACGCCTGCAGATAATGCAGCCACTGCTCGTATCCGGTACATACCACCAGATCCATAACAAACACCGCGGCGATCACCGCAAACTCCAGAATCAGTACCACACCGATCTGATTCTTCTTCATAATTATCATCCTCCTTCAACAGTTTTTATGTACTCATCATACTGCCGAAGGTGTGATATTTCCATACCACCTTTTGAAAAATCAGGTAGTATTTTGTGCGCTCTCCTCCCACTCGCTGCGGAACGTGCGTATTTTCTCCTTTATAATCGCAGAATTATCCCCCATATTCTGCATCATATTGATCAGCCCAGGGAGCGTGCCCGCCATGCCCCAGGCCGGGGCGCAGGCTCCCATACTCTCTCAGAAAGAAATCCGCCTGCGGTTGTCATCGGATACGTGCAGAAGCTCCGTCCCAGGAATATCCCTGCTCCGTTCCGGGTCGGTCCCGTCGATGGTAAGGCGGATGCCCTTTTGCATGTACGCATCCTCAATGTGCGACGAGAACTCCTCCAGCGCCAGAAGTCCTTCCTTTCTGGAAATCTGCGGCATCTCGCAAATCTGCGTCCCGATGGTGTCCAGCCGGTCGGCTGTCCCACAAAAAGCCTTCGAAAAGCGCAAAAGCCCGTCCGCAAAATCTCCAAAGGACTCCGTCGTGATAAGCACCGCAAAAATCGAGCCGCCGAAGGTCACAATCATGGACGGGATGTGTATAAAATTTAAGACGGTACGAAGCCCCCGTTCGTTGCAATTCCCGTGATAATCATTGCAAAGCAGCAGAAAAAGCCGGTAAAAACGGACAGCCTGGGGTGTTTTTGTCTCATAGCGCCACCTCCGTGTTTATTCACGGCAATCGTAGCGCATTTTAATCCGGCAGGCCATACCACATTTCCGCCGCCGGGTATAATATTTCTTCTACCCCGGCTGCCCCAGCTCCTCCAGCTGCTCAACCAGCTGCTCCCACACCTCAAGGTCCGCTGCGATCTCCTCCTCCAGCGCATCGATCATGCTCTGGATTTCCGTCAGCTTCGAGTAGCTGGACTGATACTGCGGCAGAAGCAGCTCCTCCTTAAGCTCCTTTAACCGCTCCTCCCGAAGGGCGAGGGCCTCCTCGCTCCTTTGAATCTTTTTCTCCAGCTTCGAGCGCTCCTTCCCCGGGTTGTAGTAAGCCTTCTTCCAGCCGGACGGCGAAGGGGCAGACGCCGCGCCGTTTTGGCTGATCAGACCGCCCAGCGCAGGGGCAGGGCGGCCGCTTCCGCTCTCCGCCGCTTCCCGGTCCAGCTTCTCCTGGTACTCCTCGTAGCCAAACTGGTACTGACGGGTAGTGCCGTCCTCAAACACAAGAAGTCTTGTGGCCACCTTCCGCACAAAATAGCGGTCATGGGACACGAAAATCAGCGTTCCCCGGTAATCCGACAGCATACTCTCCAGTGTCTCCTTGCCTACGATATCCATATGGTTGGTCGGCTCGTCGAGAATCAGCACATTCGGTCTTCGCTTTAAGATTTTGCACAGGGCAAGCCGCACCTTCTCCCCGCCGGAGAGCATACCGATGCTCTTGAACACATCGTCCCCCGTAAACATAAACGCCCCCAGCGCATTCCGCACCTCCGTCTCCGTCAGATTCGGAAACTCGTCCCAGTAGTCCTCAAGCACCGTCTTATCGCTTATGTACATGGCCATCTGCTGGTCAAAATACCCGATCTGCACATGCACGCCGTAGCGAAACTCGCCGGACAGCGGCGGAATCCGATCCACAAGCGTTTTCAAAAACGTGGATTTTCCAAGCCCATTGCCCCCGAGAATGCCCAGCTTCTCCCCCTTTTTCAGGTCGAGACTCACCGTGGAGAGCACCCGATCGTAGCCAATGGCAAGGCTGTTCACCGTCAGCACATCATTGCCCGTCTCTTTCTCCGGCTGAAAATTCGCGTGAAACGTCCGCGTGTCAAACCGGTCCGGCGCCTCAATCTTTACCATGCGCTCGATGGCCTTCTCCTTCGAGTGGGCCATGGACACCTTGGTCGGCTTTCCCTTAAACCGGTCCACCATCCGCTGCAGACGGGCGATCTCCTTCTGCTGCAGCGAATAGTCCTTCATAAGCTTGTCATAATTTTCCTTCTTCCGGATCATAAAGTTCGTGTAGTTGCCCGGATAGCGCTTCGCCGTGCCGTACTCGATCTCGTACACCACATCCACAATGTTGTCCAGAAACATCCGGTCGTGGGACACCACAACCACCGCCTTCGGGTAATTTTTCAGATACCCCTCCAGCCACTCGATGGTCGTAATGTCCAGGTGGTTCGTCGGCTCGTCCAGAAGCAAAATATCCGGCTTTGACAAAAGCAGCTTGATAAACGCGATCTTCGTCTGCTGCCCCCCGGAGAAATCGGACAGAGGCTTCCCTCGCTCTTCCTCCGAAAAGCCGAACTTTCGGATCAGCACGTCGCACTCCTTCTCAAAATAATATCCGCCGTCCTCCTTGAACGCCTCTTCCATTTCCGTATAGCGCGCCACCATCGCCTCGGAGTAGTCGTGCTCCAGAGCGGCCGCAGCCGCCTCCAGCTCTTTTTTTCGCTGCTCCATCGGCGCAAACACCTTGCGGATTTCCTTCTCCAGCGTAATCGCGGGATCGTCAAATGCAATCTGTTTCAGATACCCGATCTGCGGATTTCCGCTCTTTGCGATAAAAATATCCTCATCGCTGTCCCGCCTGTTTAAGTCCGCCTCGCCGCTGATCAGCTTAAGAAGCGTCGTCTTGCCGCAGCCGTTCCTTCCCACCACGGCGATCTTCTCCGTATTTCGAATTTCAAAATTAATATCATAAAGGATGACGTCATCCGCAAAGGCGACGCCACCGTGACAAATCTGATATAACATACCTTTTTCCTACCTGAATGCCTCAACCTGCGAAGCGAGATAGCTCACAAACTGCTCGGCGGTTCTCCCCGATATTCCGCCGTGGGCAAGCTCCCACTTATTCGCCTCTGCCTTCAACTCCTCATCCGGCATCGTAACGCCCGCCCGGCGCGCCAGATGAATGACAATATCAAAATACTCCTTCTGCGTGGGCTTTGAATAATTGATCGTGACGCCGAACCGGTTCACTAACGACAGCTTCTCCTCCACCGTGTCGGAGTGGTGCCTGTCGTTAGCGCTGTCCTGATCGTTGCGGTCGTTCCAGCTCTCCTTAATCAGATGTCTGCGGTTGGAAGTGGCGTAGATTAAAATATTCTCCGGTTTCGTCTCCACACCGCCCTCGATAACCGCCTTTAAGAACTTGTACTCAATCTCAAACTCCTCGAAGGAGAGATCGTCCATATAGATAATAAACCTGTAGTTGCGGTTCTTAATCTCCGCAATCACCGTGGAGAGATACCGGAACTGGTGCTTGTAGATCTCGATCATCCGAAGGCCGTCGTCGTAGTACTGGTTCACAATAGCCTTGATGCTTGTGGACTTGCCGGTACCGCTGTCGCCGAACAGAAGAACATTGTTCGCCCTCCTTCCCTGCACGAAAGCCTCGGTATTGTCCACCAGCTTCTTCTTCTGCAGCTCATAGCCCACAAGATCGTCAAGCATCACCGTGTCCATATTGTTGATCGGACGAAAGAGAATACCACCCTCCGGCTTTTCATCAATGCGAAAGGCCCGGTTCAGCCCGAACATGCCCACGCCGTAATCTCGGTAGAATCCGGTTACCGCGTCAAAAAACGCCTTCCCGTCCCTGGCCTCCTCCAGCTTTTTACTGAGCGCCCGCACCTTCTCGCTGACGCTTCTGTTGTACATAAGCTCCTTCTTTTCTATTGCCCGGTAATCGGAAATCTGCGTAAAGCAGCTGATTCCCAGAGCCTCCTCAATCCCGGAAAAATCGTAGTCAAAAAGCTCCCGGAAAATGTCAAAATCCCTCTGCACAAGCCCGTTGACACTTCCCTCGCTCGCCCCCGTCTTCTCACAGGTGATGCTGAAAGGGTTCTCGCTCATCATAAGCACAAACGTCAGATAGTTATGCCACAGATTATCGTCAAAGCCGTAGTCCGTCGCAACCATAAGGATGCGCTTTACCTGGGTATTAATATCCCGCACCAGCTCTGTCCGGTCGCCTCCCGCCTGAAAGCGCCCGAAAATCTCCCCCAGCCGAAACAGAATACTGTCCTTTGGGAGGTCGCCGTACATCAGAAGCTGCGATACCAGTTCATACATAATTATTCCCTCTGCTTTTCCTTCCTTTTCTTTTCCGCCTTCTTCTCCTGTTTCTTATCGGATTTATCGGATTTGTCGGATTTCTCCGTTTTTTCCGGCAGCGCGTACTGCTTTGCCAGCGCCGTGAACTCGCTGCGGAACCACTCCGCCTGCTCCGCCTTCAGCACATCCAGATACTCGTGAGTCTCAAAGTCGTCCTCGCTCACCCGCAGCATACAGACTGCAATGTTGGAGCAGTGGTCGGCCACCCGCTCAAAGTCCGTGATAATATCTTCCAGAACCAGCCCCAGCTCGATGGTGCACTTTCCCTTGCGCAGCCTTTTGATGTGGCGCTGCCGCACCTCGATCTTCAGCTCGTCGATCACCTCTTCCAGCGGCTCCACATGCTTTGCCGTCTCCAGGTCTCCGTTCGCAAATGCCCCCAGCGTCATATCCACAATGTCCTGCACCGCCCTCGTAAACACGGCCACCTCCTCCGTGGCCCGCTTCGAGAACGCAAGCTTTCTGCTGTCCATTCGGCCTGCCGCCTCCGCGATATTGACCGCATGATCGCTGATTCGCTCAAAGTCGCTCATGCAGTGCAGCAGAACCGACAGCGACCGGCTGTCCTCTCCCGACAGATCACAGTTGTTCAGCTTCACAAGGTAGGTGCCCAGCACGTCCTCGTAGTGGTCCACCTGCTCCTCTGTGCGAAGAACCGCGTCCGCCTTCTCCTTATCGTAGGACCAAAGCGTCTCAAGCGCCGCAGTCAGCGCTTCCCTGGCCCGCTCCGCCATCATCACCGCAGCGCTGCGGCACAGCTCCATCGCAAAGGCAGGCTTTTCCAGAAAGCGCTCGTCCAGAATCGCAAGCTCATCCGGCTCCTTCTGTTCCTCGTCCGGTTTATCCGGAACCGTCCGCTCCGCCAGCTTCACGAGCAGCCCCGCAAACGGGTAGAGAAGCACAACCGCCCCCACGTTAAACGCGCTGTGAATCAGCGCGATTCCCGCCGCATTGGCCGCCTGGCCGGTGAACACAAAGCCGCCCAGATGATACTCAATCCCGTAGAAGGCCGTGATAAACACCGCCGTGCCGATCAGGTTGAAGTACAGGTGAATCATGGACGCCCGCCTGGCGTTCCGGCTGGCCCCCATGGACGAGAGCAGCGTGGTCGCGCACGTTCCGATGTTCTGTCCCATAATAATCGGGATCGCCGCACCGTATGGAACCGCCCCCGTGGCACACAGCGCCTGCAGAATACCCACCGACGCGGAAGAGCTCTGTATCACTGCCGTCAGCACCGTGCCCGCAATAATGCCGAGCACCGGATTGGAAAAGCGCGTGAGCAATGCTGTAAACTGCTCGTTCTCCGCCAGCGGCGCAACGGCCCCGCTCATTGTCTGCATACCGAACATCAGTATCGCAAAGCCCACCAGAATATTGCCCACATCCTTCTTCCGGTTGTTGTCCTTCGCCGTCATAATCATGACAATACCGATGGCCGCAAGAATCGGAGAGAAGGAGGACGGCTTAAACATCTTAACCAGAAAGCCGGAGCCCTCCATCCCCGTCAGCGACAGAAGCCACGCGGTCAGAGTCGTTCCCACATTGGCTCCCATAATAATGCCCACCGCCTGCCCCAGCTGCATAATGCCGGAATTGACAAACCCCACCACCATGACCGTCGTGGCGGAGGACGACTGAATAACCGCAGTCACAAACACGCCCAGCAAAACCGCCGCAAACCGGTTGGCGGTGAGTCTCGCCAGAATCTGCTCCAGCTTACCGCCGGAGAGCTTCGCAAGCCCCGCCCCCATCGTGTCCATTCCGTACAGAAAGAGCGCAAGCCCGCCAATCATCGTCAACAATCCAAATATATCCATAGCATGTAATCTCCCTCACAGGCATAGTTTTATTCAAATTCGAAGAATTATTCCTCTAACGAATCCACTCCTGCAGCGCTTTCTCCAGTTTTCCGATGTCCACCGGCTTCGAAATATGCCCGTTCATGCCAGCGTTATGCGCTTTTTTAATATCGTCCGCAAAGGCGTCCGCGGTCATGGCGATAATCGGAATTTCTTTCAGATCCGCCCGGCCGCAGGCCCGGATCTCGGCAGCCGCCGTATAGCCGTCCATAACCGGCATCTGAATGTCCATAAACACAAGATCGTAGTACCCCGGCTCAACCTCCATAAGCCGGTTCACCGCCAGCCTGCCGTTAACCTCGTTCTCCACCTGTATGCCCACCACGCCAAGCAGCTCCATCGCCACCTCCGTGTTCAGCTCATTGTCCTCCACAAGCAGCACACGCCTGCCGCTGTAGTCCTTCTCCTGAAAGCTCTCAAGGGCGGAGACGGCCTTCGACTCCGTCTTAAGCCCAAGCACTTCCTTTAACACCCTGGTGAGCCGTGACCGAAACAGCGGTTTCTCGATAAAGGCGTTGACGCCCGCGCCGAGAGCCTCCTGCTCCACATCCGCCCAGTCGTGGGCCGACAGAATGATGATCGGAACCTCGTCCCCCACCACCTCGCGAATCCGCCTGGTGGTAGTCAGTCCGTCCATATCCGGCATACGCCAGTCCAGCACCACCACAGAAAAGCCTCTGCCCGTCTCCATTGCCTTCACAATCCGGCTTACGGCGTCCTGTCCGGTCATCACGTACTCCGCATCCATATCCAGATCCTTTAAGATGTCGCATGCACTCTGGCACGCCTCCTCCTCGTCGTCCACAACGAGAACCGGAAGACTCTTAAATGCCTGCACGTCCTCCTCGGTAATGTCGTCCAAAAGCAGATGCACCGTGACCACGAACTTCGAGCCCTTGCCAAGCTCGCTCTCCACCTGAATCTCCCCGTTCATCATGTGCACGATATTGACCGCGATGGACATGCCAAGTCCGGTTCCCTCGATCTTTCCGGTGCGGGAATCCGCCGCCCGTGAAAACGGCTCAAATATCTTGTCCACATAGTCCTTCTCCATACCGATTCCGGTATCCTCGAAGGTAAACTGATAGCAGCCGCTGCCGTTGATGCGCGACGGCTTCTCCTCAATATGAATGCTGATGTTGCCGCCCTCCGGCGTGAACTTGATGGCATTACCCACAATGTTCATAAACACCTGCTGCAGCCGCTGCTCGTCGCCCACCACGTTCTCGTGCTCAATTCTGGCCACCGAGAGACTCAGGGACTGCCCCTTGGCCTCGATCTGGGTGTGACAGACGGCAATCAGGCTCTCAATCACGCTGGAGATGGAAAAGGACTCCTCGATCAGGCTCACCTTCCCGCTCTCGATCTTGCTCATGTCAAGCACTTCGTTGATCAGCCCCAGCAGATGTTTTCCGGAAATGGAAATCTTTTTCAGGGAATCCAGCACCCGCTCCTTCTCGTCGATGTGCATCGTCGCCACCGCTGTCATGCCGAGAATCGCATTCATCGGCGTGCGGATGTCGTGGCTCATGCGGGAGAGGAAATCACTCTTGGCGCGGTTTGCCGACTCGGCCTGCTCCGCCGCCAGTGTCAGAAGCTCCTTCTGCTGCTCCTCCTGGCGAATCAGCTCGTCGATACTGCGGATCGTCATGGTAGCCGCAACCGGCACGCCGTTCTCCTTCTCCGCAATGGTGAAGGCCGTCGTGCACCACTCCTCTCTGGAAGCGTCACCGTCCACCGCTCTCCGATAGCGCATCTCAACATAATCCTGCTTCGCAAGCTTCTCCTTCAGGTTGTTCAGACTCAGGAATTCCTGTGTATTCCCCTCATCGTTGCCGGACGCAATAATCCCTCTTTCAAAATGCTTCTGAATCACCTGCTCATAATCGCCTGACTCCGACTCGCTGCCGCGGTCCGGGTAGAGCATCTTAAGGTGGCGGTTTTTTATATCCACATAATAGATCTCTCTGCACGAGAGAGCAGTACTGTTCATGGCCGTCTGGTAAATCCTGGACTCCTCCTGCAGGCGCTCATTTCTCTGCTCCTGCATATAATCCCGCACGGCAAGAATCAGAACGGCAAACACGCCGACAATCACCAGCATGATAAAAATATAGTTGAACGTGTCAAGCCCGTGGAGAATCTCCCGCTCCGGAATCGTCAGTATGGTGATCCACCCGTTGCTCGTCACATGATAATAGACATTTCGGATATGGTTGTCCAGCGCCTCGATCCGCTCCAGCTGCCCGTCCCGCTCACTGAGATCGAACTGACTGATCAGACGCTTCACAAACGCCTGGAATTCATCGTAATCATGCTTCAGCGGGGAATTGTAGTAGAGCAGGTTGCCCGTCTGGTCGCAGACATAGTATGACGCCAGAGAAGGCAGAACCAGATTCTCGCTGCCCTCCTTTAACGCGTTCAGCTGAATGTCCAGCGCAAGAAAATCCTTTGAACCCGCGATTGTCTGGGCAAGAGTCACGACCATAAGCCCGGTCAGAGGGTCTGTGTGGGCGGATGAGACGTATACCTCACCATTCGCCTCGATCGCCCCTTTATAGTATTCCTGATCCGCAAACCGGAAGTCCGTCATGGACGTAATCTGCGGGTTGTTCGATATGAGATACTGATGACCGTAGACCATACCGTACATCTGGACGTTCGCGCCTCCGTACATCTCGATCATCTGGTTCATATACGGGTAAAGCCCGTCCTCCAGCTCCTCAATGGAAAGATTCTGCTGCATTCCCTCCTCGATGTAGCCCACGCCGATGCCGAGTATGGACGCAAAAGTGGCAAGGTCCGTCTCCTCGGAGGAGGAATAGTTCTGTACCAGATACCCGCCCATCACCTTCATATTGTCCATCAGCAGATTTCGCATCACCGTGATACTGGCCAGTATGACCACAATGGTCACCGTCAGAATTGAAATGTTTACACGAAGCTTGCGGAAAAGCCCGCCCCTGTTACTCTTACCTTTCATCCCATATTCCCTTCCAAAATATCTTACAAGCATACATTAAGATATTAACATCAAGTTACGGCTAAGTCAACGGAAACCTCCGCATCACACACGGCGTAAGAGGGAGACAAAGCCGCCCGTTTGCAGCCCGTCTCCCTCTTACAGACAATATATTCCTGTTGAATGCACCGCCGGCCGTTACTGCGCGGCGTGGTTTTTCTGATTCAGCGCCAGCTCCTTAAAGGCGGCGCGCACATGGGCGAATCCCGCAAGTATCCGGTCCGAAAACAGGCCGCACTCGCCTCCCTGAATCATGTTAAACGCCTCTTCCTCGGTAAAGGCTCCCTTGTACACCCGCTCGCTCACCAGCGCGTCGTACACGTCCGCAATTCCGACGATCTGCGCAGCCACCGGTATCTCCTCCCCGCAAAGTCCGTCCGGATACCCGCGGCCGTCGTAGCGCTCGTGGTGATAGCGGCAGATTTCGTAGCAGTATCTGCCGTACTCCTCGTCCCAGGCACCCTCCACATTGTCAAGAATTTCACAGCCCCGGATCGTGTGGGTTTTCATCTCTTCAAACTCTTCCTTCGTCAGCTTTCCCGGCTTTAGCAGCACGCTGTCCGGTATGGCGATCTTGCCCACATCGTGAAGCGCCGCGGCGGAAACGATAATCTCCATCTTCTCCTGCGTCAGCCCGTACTCCGGGCACTCCTGCATAAGCTGCTCCCCCAGAAGCCGGGTAAAGCCCTTCACCCGCTTGATATGCTCGCCGCTCTCCAGGTTGCGGCTCTCCACAACCGCGCCCAGCACGTCGATCATCTTGGTGTTCCGCTCCTTCAGCTTTCTCGCCTGCTCCCGCAGAAGGCCGTTCTGTTCGCGCAGCGTGTCGGTCTGCTCTCTGACCTTCTCCTCCAGCTGATTCTTGTAATCCACAAGCTCCACCATATTCTCAACCCGCTTGCGGATTAAGACACTGTCGAAAGGCTTGTGAATGAAATCCATGACGCCCATGTCAAAGCATCTCCGCTCTGCCATCACGGCTGACTCCGCACTGATTACGAGCACCGGAATCCGGTCGAGCAGACTGCGGCTGCTCATCTCCTCCAGCACCTGGTAGCCGTCCATACCCGGCATTACCAGATCAAGGAGCACAACGGAAATCCCGTTATCCTCAGTTGTCAGAATATCAAGGGCCTGCTGTCCGTTTTCCGCCAGCACAATACTGTACTCGTCCTCCAGTATCTCCGCCAGCAGCTCCCGGTTAATTTCCAAATCGTCGACAATCAGTGCTTTGTACATCCCATGCTCCTCTCTTTATCTTATCTGGACGACTGATAAGCCATAAGCGCCTGCATCGTGCGCTCATACTCGGCCTTCGTCTGCTCGATCAGTTCTGTATTTTCCGGCTTTGTCCCGCCGCGCATCGCCTCCGTAAGCTCCGCCGCAGCTTCCTGGAGCTTCGTAAAGCCCAGGTTCGCACACACGCCCTTAAGCGTGTGGGCCGCGCGGAATGCGTTCTCAAAATCTCCCTGGCCTATGGCATCCATGAGCTGTGAATAGCTCTGGTCATTTAAAAATTTCATGGAAAAACGCTCTGCGCGCTCCTCCCCCATCACACGCCCGATCAGACCGTCAAGGTCCCCCTGTATTGACTCGTAACACTCTCTTAACGTCATATTTACCTTCTCCCTTCCATGCCCTCTTCATGTCATTTTTTGTCAGAAAAATTCATTTTAACTATACCATACTATCTGCGGAATCGCAAATCATATTATAAGACAAATTTTACCCTTTTTTGTCCCGGACCCGCACAACCAAAAAGAAGCCCTGTATAAAACAGAGCCTCCTTCATATCCGCGCGGCATCCTTCTACCGCAAAAAATTAAAGCTGCCGATAATCGCCGCTTCCTTCGCAGTCCCGGAGCATACCTGGAAAAAGCTGATAATGCGCACCACGATCAGAATAACCATACAGATTCCGCCCGCGATCGGCACAAGAACCGTCCAGAACAAAAGGGCGCTGATAATGCCGACAAGCGCGCTGCACACCGTAATCTTCAGAGACTGGCGCACATGGAAATACGTGTAGGGAGACTCCCGCGACGCCAGCAGCGCAATGATAACGCCGATGGTTCCAAGCAGGTAGGGCACCATCGCCATAACCTTGTTGTCGGAAATGTCCTTCTGGCTGTACTCCGCCGTGTGATCCTTCGGATCATAGTAGCTCTGCTGCGCCATCCCGCCGTTCATCTGCCGGTTCGGGCCGCCGTAAGGCATTCCGCCGGGCTGCGGGCCGCCCTGATTCATATTCGGCGCTCCCTGGTTCATATTCGGGCCGCCCTGATTCATGCCCGGATTATTGGTCTCACCTGCCACGCCTTGGCTCAGAGATGCACCGCACTTCGTGCAGAAGGCGCTTCCCTCCGCCATCTCGCTCCCGCATTTCGGACAATTCATATTATATTCCTCCTCTTCGTTCATCAAACTGTTTTTCTGCTATTTCCTTCCGCTTTACGCTCTTTATTCTATAATAATATGCCGGCCCGTGTCAATGAATGTCCGATGAAACTTCCTTAACACTTTATCAAAATATTTTGAAGAAGGCTTAATACTTTCGTCAGCCTCCCAGCTCCAGCATCGCGTCGATGCAGCGCCTTCCTCTGCTCAGCACGTCGTCGGAGAGCACGATCTCCTCACCGCCCGCGCCCCGCACGCAGTCGTAGACGTCCCCTATGGTTGTAAGCCTCATGTTGTGGCAGATGCAGTCCTTCGACAGCGGATAGAAGCGCTGGTCGGGACACGCAAGCTGCAGATGCTGCACGATGCTGTTCTCGGTTCCGATAATAAATTCCTTTTTGCTGCTCTTCTTCGCGCAGTCCATAATCCCGGTGGTGCTTCCGCTGTAGTCCGCAAGCGCCGTCACCTCCGGCAGGCATTCCGGATGGACCAGAAGAAGGGCATCCGGGCGGGCCCTTCGCGCCGCCTCCACATCCGAAACCGATATGCCCATATGAACCGGACAGCCGCCGTAAAGCAGCTTCAGATTCTTCTCCGGCACCTGTTCTGCCACCCATCTGCCGAGATTGCAGTCCGGAATAAAAAGAATGTTCGGATTCGATATATTCTTCACAATCGTAACGGCGGAGGAGGAGGTGACGCACACGTCGCAGATCGTCTTAAGCTCCGCCGTGGTATTGATGTACGCCACAACCGTGTAGTCCCTGTACTGCTCCTTCACCCTGGAAAGCTCTTCCGCACTCATCTGCTCCGCCATCGGACAGCCCGCGTCCGGGCTGGAGAGAAGCACCCGCTTCTCCTTCGAAAGCAGCTTCACGGTCTCCGCCATAAAGCGCACGCCGCACATGAGCACCGTCTTCTGCGGCGCCTCCCTGGCCTGCCGGCTCAGTCCGTAGGAATCCCCCACGTAGTCCGCAACCTCCCATATGTCATGGCTCACGTAGGCGTGGGCCAGAATACAGACGTCATTCTCCTTTTTCAGCCGGATAATTTCATCCTGCAGTTCTCGTGTCGTGTACATGTCTCTCTCCATCCTCTCTCCGATTGGCCGCGCCCTGTCAGAACCAGGGTAGTCTGTGAAACGGCAGCACATAAAGTATTTTCGACTGAATGTCCTCCACGCTGACGTAGGGGTCGTCCCACCATCTGGAATCCAGAGACGCCTCCCGGTTGTCCCCCAGCACAAAAACGCAGCCCTCGGGCACCGTAAAGCTCTCCCCGCACTCCGACACCACGTCGTCTGCAAGGTACGCCGACTCGTCCAGCGGACTGCCGTCTATGTACACATGCCCCCCGACAAACGACACCTCCTCCCCCGCCAGGCCGATCACCCGCTTGCAAAGGGAGGACTCCTCCTCGTCCGAATAAAAGATAATCATGTCGCCCCGCTCCGGCATCCGGTCCCGGTACGAAAGCCTGCTTCCCACCGTCCAGTCGTGCACCATCAGCGTCGGCTCCATGCTCTCGGAGGGAATGCGCCCAAGCATCAGCACGCAGTGAAACAGAATAAACACCGCCGCAAACACCGCCGCGTATATTCCGATCCCCAGATACAGCTTCTTTTTCGGCGGGGCCGTCTTTTTTTCTTCTCTCAGTTCCTGATCCATATGGCAGCCGCTCCTTATCCTTTTAAGATTTTCATATTATAATACATTCCGGCGGATTCTACAATCCGTTTTCTCATCCCTTCGATTTCTCCTGCAAAAATTCCACATGAAACCGCGTTCCCAGTCCCTTCACGCTCACAATCTCATACCTGCCCCGATGCCTCTCGGTGATCCAGGCGGCAATGGAGAGTCCAAGACCGGTGCCGTCAAAGCCTCCGCTCCGCACGCTGTCCGCCCGGTAAAAACGGTCGAAGGCGTGCTCCGCGTCCTGCTGGGACATGCCGATGCCGCCGTCCTGTATCTCATAGTACGGGCATCCGGTCTCCGTTTCGCCCGCACGCAGGATAATCTCGCCGCCCTCTCCCGTGTACCTGGCCGCGTTGTCCACCAGTATCCGCACCGACTGCTTGAGCATGTCGTAGTCGCAGAGAACCGATACCTCCCCGCGCCTTTCGAACTCGTACACATGTTTCTCGTCGATCATGCGGGACTCCTCAAAAATTTCCGAGATAATGTCGGAGAGGGAATTCTCCCGCATTTCCAGCGCCTGCCGGTTGGAGTCCCCTCTTGCCAGAAACAGAAGCTGCTCCACGAGCTTTTGCATGTGATCGGCCTCGTGCCGGATCGCCTTTATGCCCTCCCCCAGAATGTCCTTATCCTCCTTGCCCCAGCGGTCCAGCATGTTCACATAGCCCTGTATGACGGAGATGGGCGTCCGCAGCTCGTGCGAAGCGTCCGACACAAACTGATCCTGCTGCCGGTACGTCCGGCGGATGCGGTCCAGCAGATCGTTCAGCGCCTGCTCGATTCCCCGCAGCTCCCGGTCGTTCATGTGAATGCCGGACTCAATCACATCCCCCCTGAGGCTTGCGATGGCATCCTCCACGCTGTTGTACTTATTCTCGTCCGCCATCCGCTCCTGCATCTCTCTGGCCTTCGCCGCTATCTCGTCCAGCGGCTTTAGCTGGCGGCGCACCTGCGCCGCCCCCTGTACAGACAGTGACACAACCGTCATAATCTGGCAGAGAATAATAACACTGGCACCCACTCCTACAATAATTTGGGCATAGCTTTCATATTTAAATATACCATAGATCACAAGCCACGCAAGCACATCCAGCGCCAAGTAGCTGCCCAGCAGGTCGCAGACCCGAATCCCGTTGATGCGCCGGGCGATGGACGTCACTCTCCGGCGTCCGCCCTCCGTCTCCTCTTTTTTCTCCATCCCCCGTCACTCCCTGATACAGTATCCGACGCCCCGCACCGTCTGGATAAGCTTCACATGGTACACATCGTCCAGCTTGCTCCGCAGGTAGCGCACATACACGTCGATCACGTTAGTCTCCCCAGGATAGTCGTAGCCGCACACCTTTTCCAGCAGTACGTCGCGGGACAGCACAATGTTTTTGTTGGCAAGCAGCACCCGCAGCAGCTCAAACTCCCGGGGCGTAAGGGACACCGGCTCCCCCGCGTAACGCACCTCATGGCGGGCCAGGTCCATCCCCAGCTCGCCATATGTCAGCATATCTTCTTTTTGCAGCTCCGCCCCGCGCTTTTTGAGCGCAAGGCGGATGCGGGCCAGAAGCTCCTCGATGGCAAAGGGCTTCGTCATGTAATCGTCAGCGCCGCCGTCCAGTCCCGCCACCTTGTCCATAACCTCGTCTCTTGCCGTCAGCATAATCACCGGCAGCTTCGAGGTTTTGCGCAGACGCCGCAGCACCTCAAAGCCGTTCATCTCCGGCAGCATCACATCCAGCACCATCAGGTCCGCCCCGCCGCTCTCGGCCAGCGCAAGGCCGCTTCTTCCGCCATTTGCCTTTAATACCTGATAGCCCTCGTGCCTTAACTCCAGCTCGAGAAAGCGCGCGATCTTCTCCTCATCCTCCACAATCAGTATGGTGGTTTCCTTCTCCATCCTTCACTCCTGTCCTGCCGGCTCTCCCTACTTCTGCTCCGTAAAATCGTTCTTCAGAGACTCCGCCGCGTCCGCGGCCGCATCCATGGCATGGTTGATGTCCACCGACTTCACGTCCGGCCCGCAGAAATGGTAGCGCATGTCAAAGAACATACCGGCCACCATAAGCGGCACGATAATCCAGAATGTGAAGATCACCAGCACGATCAGAAGCGTCACCGGAACTCTGAGAACCTCTTTTTTGCCTTTTTCAATTACAAAGCTGTTGCGGTTGCCCCTGTCAATCCACTTTGCGCACCAGCGCCCGAACCGGCACAGCAGCTCTCCGAAGGTCTCCTTTGGCTGCTCCTGCTTCTCAAACTTCTGTTCGTCCTCTTTCCCCGGCTCCGAGGAAAAGCTTGCCGACACACGGGCCTTTCCCAGCTTCTCCAGATAAATCATCGCGTCCAGCATATCCCAGCCGCACGCCTCCAGCGCCTGCTTTGCCTCCTCGTAGCTGACATTTGCGCGTTCCTTTAATTTCTCCACCCTTTCAAAATGATCCATTTTCGTTCTCCTCTCTTTGTCTCCTGTCGGGATGATGTTATCTTACCCCACAAAAATTAAACAAAAATGCATTTTTGATTAAAATCAGATTAAAGAAGCAGCTTGCTCAGAAAAACAAAAAACCGCCAGCTCCCTGCTCTCAGGGATTGGCGATTTCTCTTCATTCAATCGGCGCGACAGGATTTGAACCTGCGACCTCTGCGTCCCGAACGCAGCGCTCTACCAAACTGAGCCACGCGCCGTCATGTGCGGTTATAAGCTTGTCTCTCACAACCGAATAATATAATAACATATCATTTTGATTTTGTCTACTATTTTTTTACAATCTTTGCTATAATATTTTAAAAAAGGAGAATGACATGGCAAAAACAGCTCTTATCACAGGCGCCTCCAGAGGAATCGGCGCCGCCGTCGCGGAAACACTGGCCGCGGACGGTTACAATCTTTCACTGTGCTGCCGCAGCAGCGGCGACCGGTTAAACGCTCTCGCGGCCAGTCTGCACCGCAGGTACGGCGTGCAGGTCCGCTGCGCCCTCGGGGACGTGGGCTCCTGCAGCTTCGCCCGGGAAATGACAGAAACCGCGCTGGCCGAATTCGGACACATCGACGTTCTTGTAAACAATGCGGGCATCTCCCATGTCGGCCTTCTGACCGACATGCAGATCGAGGACTGGGAGCATGTCATGCGCACGAATCTGACATCCGTATTTTCCATGTGCCGTCTCGCCGCCCCCTCCATGATCGCCCGAAGAAGCGGCCGCATCATCAACATCTCCTCCGTCTGGGGCCGCGTCGGGGCAGCCTGCGAGGCCGCCTACTCCGCCAGCAAAGGCGGAATGAACGCCTTCACCAAAGCCTTCGGCAAGGAGCTTGCGCCGAGCGGCATTCCCGTCAATGCAGTAGCCTGCGGCGCCATCGACACGGAGATGAACCGCTTTCTCTCCGACGAGGAGCGGGCCTGTCTCACGGAGGAGATTCCCGCCGGGCGCATGGGAACGCCCGAAGAGGCAGCAGCCCTTGTGCTGCTTTTGTGCCGCGCCCCGGTCTATCTCACCGGACAGATTCTGACGCTGGACGGCGGGTGGACTTAACCGCCCGCCGCCGCTTTTTCTGAGCTACAGCCACTCGCTCTTCTCCTCCGGCATATCGTCCAGATCTCTCGCGGACTCCTCCTCCGTATCCCGCTTCGCCACAAAAATGATGGTGGTGCGGGCCGGAATGCCGAAATGACACGGACCGTACACCTCCGTCAGGGCGTGGAAGTCCCTTCCGTCCCGGTACTCGCAGTTGGTGTTCACCACAACCTTCCAGCTCCAGCCGGAGGACAGCTCCGGCAGCCGCATCTGCAGCGGCTCCCAGTAGGCGTTCATCCCGTAAAATACAATATCGTCCTCCGTGTTGGAAGCGTTTCGCCCCGCGTACATGATGCCGATCAGATGAGAGTCGAAGTTCGTATAGTCCCGGTAAGGCTCCCCGTTGTGGACGCTGATCATCGGAAGGCCGCAGGACGCGGGCCTGGTGTTCTTTCGCAGCACCGGGTGCCCCGCCCGAAACTGAATCATAAACCGCACAAAATCGTGAATCTCCTGGTACTCCCCGAGCCTCGTCCAGTCCAGCCAGGAAATAATGTTGTCCTGACAGTAGGCGTTGTTGTTGCCGAACTGGGTATTGCAGAACTCGTCCCCCGCAAGAAACATGGCCGGGCCCCTGCTGCACATCAGCGCGGCAAAGGCGTTCTTTACAAGCCGGCGGCGCAGTCCCTCCACAAGCGGATCGTCCGTTTCCCCCTCCACGCCGCAGTTCCAGCTGTGTCCGTTGTTGTCCCCGTCCGTGTTCTCCCAGCCGTTCTTCTCGTTGTGCTTCGTGTTGTAGGAGTACAGATCATAGAGCGTAAACCCGTCGTGGCAGGTGAGGAAATTGACCGACGCGCTGTAGCCGCGGCTGGCCGGGTCATACATGTCCGGCGAACCGGTAATGCGGGTGATTGCCCGGCCCGCGGAGCCCTGATCCCCCTTTAAGAAGCAGCGCATGTCGTCCCGATAGCGCCCGTTCCACTCCGCCCAGCGGTTCCAGGAAGGAAAGCTCCCAACCTGGTAGAGGCCGCCCGCGTCCCAGGCCTCCGCGATCAGCTTCATCTTGCTCAGCGTTGAATCGAACGCCATCTCCTCGAGAATCGGCGGGTTGTTCATCGGCGCCCCGTTCTGGTCGCGCCCCAGAATCGACGCCAGGTCGAACCGGAAGCCGTCCACACGGTAATCAACCGCCCAGTGGTGCAGACAGTCGATAATAAACCGCCGCACAACCGGATGGTTGCAGTTCATCACATTGCCGCAGCCGCTGAAATTATAGTAGTACCCGTCCGGCGTCAGCATATAGTAGATATTGTTGTCGATTCCTTTAAAGCTGAAGCTCGGCCCCAGCTCGTTCCCCTCCGCCGTGTGGTTGAACACCACGTCAAGGATCA
>CATJJD010000370.1 GCA_949740385.1 uncultured Lachnospiraceae bacterium | reverse complement strand
CTCCTGCATCCCAAGCGTCCGGTCGTCCCGGTAGTGAACTGCGGATTCTAAAAGCATACCGTGCTCATCCAAAAGTCCGAAATCTACCCCCCAGGTATCAATGCCGATGCTGGCAAAGCCCCCCGCCTTTTTCGCCTTTAACATCCCCTGCTTAATCTCGTAAAAATGCCGGAGTGTGTCCCAGTACATGGTACCGTTTAAAAAGACCGGGTCGTTGGAAAAGCGGTACACCTCCTCCATTTTCAGCTTTCCGTCCACGGCTTCCCCAAGTATTGCACGACCGCTTCCCCCGCCGAAGTCAAATGCCAGAACCCGTCTGTTGTTCTCTCCCACCTGCGTTCCCCCCTTGTCCTGTTTCCTTCTCAAAAAAGACCGAATATTTTATTGCGGAACGACCCGTACAGCGTGTCGTAATCCGTGTACTGGATGTTGTTCCCCTTAAATTCCTTTGCCCACTCCTCACAGATGCCGTCCGCAGCCTGCTTCGCGCTGTCGCCGCCCTCCATCAGAATTGCCGGAAAAACATAAAAAATCGTAAACAGATTCAGATCCGCCTGCACGCCGGAGTTCATCTTCCCCCGCGGCATGGCGTACTTTTCCTTAAGCTCCTGCACAAGCTGTCTGCCCGTAGCCTCTGCCGCCGACTTCTTATCCTCTGCCTGATCCACCCGGCTTACGATCTGCCGGATCAGCTCCCCATGCTGATCCCTGAAATCCCCGAAACGCTTCTCATACTCCGGCTTCTTTAGCTTTTTCATCATCGCCTTCATGTTCTCATACATGCAGCTCATGTTCTGCGGGGTTCCTGTTGCATCTGCCATATTACCACCTGTGATATTACCCTTTCCTCTGTCGCTTGCCTGACGCATCCGGATTTTGAAAAAAGGAACCGGGCGCCTGCCCGGTTCCTCACATGCATCGCCGCTTACAGACACATATTAATCGTAAAGGTTCGGAGCGATGGACTCGTCATTCATATTATCTGCGTTGTACCAGTATCCCTGTGTCGGAACATCGGCTACGCTCTTGCCGTTTGCAATGTCCACAAGCACGTCAACGGTCGTGATTCCCATTGCCAGCGGAGACTGGGTTACCGCGCCGAACATTGTTCCGTCCTGAATCGCAGTCTTAATCGTAGAACCCGCGTCAAATCCCGCCGCCAGAATGGAGCTGGACGGATCCGTTCCCAGTACGTTTAAGTTCTGGTTTGCAGTCAGGATACCCTCTGCGGAAACCTGGTTGGAACCGAACATGCCGATGGTGTCGGACTTGTTGAGGATCTTTGCAGCCTCTGTCGCACACAGCTCAACTGTCGTCTGTGCCGGAACCGCAACCTCAATGATAATGTCGGCAGACGCCTCATCGCCCTTGTCCTTGCATCCGCTCACATAAAACTCGTTGCCTACAACCGCAACCTTCTTGCCGTCAGCAGAAGCCAGCTCGATGATCTTGTCGATAAAGCCGATGCCGCGGGAAGTGATGGACTCGGAGGTTGCCTCCTGGTTAACCTCTCCGATCCGAACCGGAGCCGTTGCGTTCACAATCTTATCCTTCAGCGCCGCGTAGAGATTCTCTGCCGCCGTTGCGCCAGCCGCGTAGTTGTCCGTTGCAATCGTAGAGAGCACGGAGCCTGCCGGAGCATCCGGAACACCGGAGTCAAAGCACACAACCGGGATTCCCGCATCCATAGCGGTCTGCAGAGAGTCCAGAACGGAGCTTGCGTCACACGCCGCAAGGCCGATGCCGTTCGGCTTGTTGTTGATCGCATTGTTTAACATGTTAACCTGATCCGCAATGTCGGACTCCGCATTTGGTCCGGTACAGTTTACCTTGACACCCAGCTTCTCAGCTTCCTGCTTTACGCCGGTAACGGCTGCCTGCCAGTAAGATGCCTGGTAGCTCTTAACGATAATCTCAAACGTGTAGTCTCCGCCCGTCTGCGGTGCGTCCGCGCTGTCATCGGCTGCGTCATCGCCTTTTTGCGTGTCCGCGTCGGCGTTGGCATTCGTGTCTGTCTTTCCGCTCGGCGAGCCGCCGCAGCCCGCAAACAGCGATGCCACCATACAGGTTCCCATCAACAGTGCCAGTACCTTCTTTTTCATCGTAAACCCTCCTTTTATTTGATCGACCAAAGTAGTGGAAACCGCCTTTTGGGCGTATCTCCGAGGTGGTCGGCCTCTTTCCCTCATAACACAATCAGTTCTTTTCTCTCTTCTTCTTGATAATATCCACAAGTACCGCTGCGATCAGCACGACGCCCGTGATAATCTGCTGCCAGTTTGCCTGCAGTCCGATAAACGGAAGTCCCGTCTTCAGCAGACAGATAACAAACACGCCGATCAGTGTTCCGAACACGCTTCCCACTCCGCCGGCCGCAGACACTCCGCCGATGATGGAGCCGCCGATGGCCTCCAGCTCAAAGCCGGCGCCGGTTCCCGGCTGTACGGTGGAGAAGATCGCCGAGTAGGAGATCGCCGCAAGCCCCGCGAAAAATCCGGAGATCACATACGCCATAATGTGGTAGAATCTCACGTTGACACCCGAGAGCCTCGTTGCCTCCT
>CATJJD010000369.1 GCA_949740385.1 uncultured Lachnospiraceae bacterium | reverse complement strand
TGCAATTACAAGCTTCGCCACATCGGACGCCGGAACGCCGTCCAGATCGGACTTGATCTGCAGCCGAATCCAGTCGATGGTAACGCCCATCTCTCTCTGCTCCAGTGACTCGCCGCAGCAGAGAATCGGGGTAAGCCCCGCCGCAAATGCTTTCTTTACCTTTTTGTTTAAGAGGGCGTCGTCCTCCTTAAAGTATTCGCGTCTCTCGGAGTGGCCAAGCACCACGTACTTTACGCCCGCGTCCACGAGCATCTCCGCGGAGATCTCGCCGGTGTAGGCCCCTTTGTCCTCAAAGTACATGTTCTCGGCGCCCACCTCTACATTGGTGCCCTTCACAGCCTCCACAACCGGCACGATGTCAACCGCCGGAACGCAGTACACAACGTCCACGCTGTCGGAAGCTACGAGGGGCTTTAACTCCTCCACCAGCTTTACTGCCTGGCTCGGCGTCATGTTCATCTTCCAGTTGCCGGCCACAATTTTTCTTCTCGCCATAATACGGCTCCTTCCTTTTTGTTGTACTGTCCTGTTGATTTTTTATTTGTCGTCCGCCGCCGCAACGCCCGGAAGCTCCTTGCCCTCCAGAAACTCCAGTGATGCGCCGCCGCCTGTGGAAATATGGCTCATCTTATCGCCGTAGCCCATCTGGTTGACTGCCGCCGCGGAATCGCCGCCGCCGATGATTGTTGTGGCGTCGGTCTCTGCCAGCGCCTTTGCCACTGCCAGTGTACCTGCCGCAAGCGTCGGATTCTCGAACACGCCCATCGGTCCGTTCCACACAACGGTCTTTGCCGTGCGAACTGCCTCCGCGTACATCTCGGCGGTTTTTGGTCCGATGTCGCAGCCCTCACGGTCTGCCGGCATCTCGGTGATATCGCAGATGTCGGTCTCGACCGGTGCGTCGATCGGGCTTGGGAACGCGCTCACGGTAACGGTATCCACCGGAAGCAGAATCTTCTTGCCCATCTTCTCCGCCTTCTCCATCATCTCCCTGCAGTAGCCGACCTTCTCCTCGTCGCAGAGGGACTTTCCGATCTCATAGCCCTGCGCCCTGATAAAGGTGTAAGCCATACCGCCGCCGATAATCAGGGTGTCGCACTTCTCCAGCAGGTTGTTGATTACGTTCAGCTTATCCGCAACCTTTGCGCCGCCCAGGATTGCCACAAACGGGCGAACCGGATTCTCAACCGCGTTGCCCAGGAAGTTGATCTCCTTCTGCATCAGATAGCCCACCACGTTCTCGCCGCCCTTTGCGGTGATGAACTTCGTAACGCCCGCAACGGATGCGTGGGCTCTGTGTGAGGAACCGAACGCGTCGCACACGTAAACGTCAGCCAGCTCCGCCAGCTCCTTCGAGAACTCCTCGCCGTTTTTGGTCTCCTCCGCGCCGCGGAAACGGGTGTTCTGCAGAAGTACAACGTCGCCCTCGTTCATTGCAGCTACCGCCGCGGTTGCTGCCTCGCCCGTCACGTTGTAGTCCGCCACAAAATTCACTTTTTTTCCGAGCTTTTCAGACAGTCTCTCTGCAACCGGCGCAAGGGACTCGCCCTCGTTCGGTCCGTTCTTTACCTTGCCGAGATGTGAGCAGAGAATTACCTTTCCGCCGTCGTCCAGAAGCTTCCGGATCGTAGGGAGCGCTGCCACGATACGGGTCTCGTCGGTGATTACGCCCTCCTTGAGAGGCACGTTGAAATCGCATCTGACAAGTACTCTTTTGCCCTTTACGTTAATATCATCCACTGATTTCTTATTTAATCCCATGTCAATCTCCATTCTGCCTTCCGGCCACTGTTATGAGCATAAAAAGGCCCGGCCCTTTCTGACTGGGCGGGCCTTTTTACAAAGCCATCCTCGCTTCTTATGCTGACTTTTGAAAATTATGCCAACTCAGAGAAGTACTTGATGGTGCGAACCATCTGAGAGGTGTAGCTGTTCTCGTTGTCATACCATGAAACAACCTGAACCAGGTTGTCCTCGCCGACCATTGTCTGGGTAGCGTCGAAGATGGAGCCGTAGGTGCTTCCGACGATGTCGGAGGAAACGATCTCATCCTCGTTGTATCCGAAGGACTCGGTAGCCGCTGCCTTCATAGCCGCGTTGATCTCTTCCTTTGTCACGGACTTCTCTACGGTTGCAACCAGAATGGTGGTAGATCCGGTAGGAGTAGGTACTCGCTGTGCAGATCCAATGAGCTTGCCGTTCAGCTCCGGAATAACAAGGCCGATTGCCTTTGCGGCTCCGGTGGAGTTCGGAACGATATTCACTGCGCCTGCGCGGGATCTTCTCAGGTCGCCCTTGCGCTGCGGTCCGTCAAGGATCATCTGATCGCCGGTGTAGGCATGGATGGTGCTCATGATACCGGACTTGATGCCGGCAAGGTCGTTGAGAGCCTTAGCCATAGGAGCGAGGCAGTTGGTTGTGCAGGAAGCTGCGGAGATGATGGTATCCTCCGGCTTCAATGTAGTATGGTTTACATTGTAAACGATCGTCGGCAGATCATTGCCGGCCGGAGCGGAGATAACAACTTTTTTAGCGCCTGCAGTAATGTGTGCAGAAGCTTTTTCTTTGGAGGTGTAGAATCCGGTACACTCCAGAAC
>CATJJD010000368.1 GCA_949740385.1 uncultured Lachnospiraceae bacterium | reverse complement strand
GTCAAAAGTGGATTTATCATTTTATGAACTAACAGACGACGAGCGAGATAAGGAGATTCTCGAACAGTTGAAACGAATAGAAAATGATAATAAAGAGGTAGGAACACCAGAAAGAACTATGGTATGGGAGAATGGATGGGGTGAAAATCTTGCCGAGTTAAAAAAAACGCATTCTCTTGATACGCTTATGCCAGGGTATTTTAGAAAAGACCAGCCTTTCCGTCTGTTTCAGAAATTTATTCGTACAGATAGTGATAGGTTTGATCTTGAAATTCGTCGCCTGATCCAGAAGAAATATTTTGAATATTATTTTGGCGATTATGAGAATATATATGAGTTTGGATGTGGGACAGGAATAAATTTGATCGAATTGTCGAGGTTGTATCCGGAGAAAAAGCTGCATGGTCTGGATCTCACACGGGCATCTGTGGATATACTTGAAATATTAAATCTTGAATTTGGAATTGATGTTACAGGAAAACAGTGGGATTTTACAAATCCGGATAAAGAATATCATCTGGAAAAGAACAGTGCCGTATACACAGTGGCTGCCTTAGAACAGATTGGAAAGCAGTGGGATAGGTTCCTGGAGTATCTGTTAGAGGAAAAGCCTTCACTGGTTCTCCATCTTGAACCAGTAGAAGAACTGTATGACGAGGATAATCTTATTGACTGGCTGGCATTGCAGTTTCACAGAAAAAGGCATTATCTGGAAGGGTATTATACAAAGCTTACCGAATTGGAGAAAAGAGGAGTGATAGAATTGTTGGACGTACATAGAACATATGTTGGAAATTTAAATGACGAGAGCTACAGTCTGATTGTGTGGAGACCTGCAGGAATCTGCGGACAAAATGGAAAATAATGAAGATCATTTTATTATCCGGCGGCTCCGGCAGGCGCCTGTGGCCGCTGTCAAATGAAATACGTTCCAAGCAGTTTTTAAAGGTAGTGAGGAATGAAAATAACGAAATCGAGTCTATGGTGCAGCGCGTCTACCGTCAGATTTCAGCGGCAACGGATTCAAAAATTACCATTGCAACAAGTGCCACACAGGTGGAAACCATAAAAAATCAGCTGGGCGACAAAGTTTCACTTGTGGTTGAGCCAGAGCGGAGAAATACTTTTCCGGCGGTTGCGCTGTCAGCAGCATACC
>CATJJD010000367.1 GCA_949740385.1 uncultured Lachnospiraceae bacterium | reverse complement strand
GTCAGCAGCCAGAATCTCGGATAGGGGGGCATGGAACATGAATTATACCTGTATCCTGAAAAACGGCTCCCGCAGGGAAACCTCCGCTCTCCACCTCACATTTTTTACAAAAAAACATGAGCCGATACCGTATCAGCTCATGTCTTTTTCACCGGTTCACCGCGTCCGCAAACCGCAGAAAGGCCTCTCTCCCCTCCTTCGTGCACTTGTACACGCCGGCGTCCTCCAGCACCTGTGCAAAGACAAGCCCGATCTCCTCCTGAATCACGCCGTTTACATTTTCTCTCGTAATCCGACCGTGCTTTGCCGCAAAGGCTTCGGCCCAGTCCGCATGGCAGGCAAGAGTCTCTGTGCCCCTTAAATCCACGCCGGTCACAAGCGCGTCGGCCAGCTCCGCCAGCTCCTCCTTAAGCCTTGCCGGCAGCACCGCAAGCCCCATAACCTCGATCAGACCGATGTTTTCTTTCTTAATGTGGTGCAGATTCCCGTGAGGGTGATAGACGCCCAGAGGATGCTCTTCCGTCGTGAGATTGTTGCGCAGAACAAGGTCCAGCTCGTAGTCCTCCCCCCGCCGTCTCGCAATGGGCGTTATGGTGTTGTGGGGCTCGCCGTCGGTCTCGGCGTAAATAATTGCCGCCTCGTCGCTGTAGCCCCTCCAGACCTGCAGAATCCGGTCTGCCAGGTCGATCAGCCGCTCCCTGTCCGGTCCGGTTATGCGGATGACCGACATGGGCCAGCGGACAATTCCGGCGCGCACGTCCGAAAAGCCGTCAAAGACAAGCTCCTGCTCCAGCGGCGCCCGCTCCATGGCAAAGGTGTAGTGTCCGCCCTGAAAATGATCGTGGCTTAAAATTGATCCTCCCACAATCGGAAGATCGGCGTTCGATCCCACAAAATAGTGCGGGAAGGCCGTCACAAAATCCAGAAGCTTGCCGAAGGTGGCCCGCTCGATTTTCATCGGCGTGTGCTGCCCGTTGAACACGATGCAGTGCTCCCTGTAGTACACATACGGAGAGTACTGGAAAAACCACTCGCTGTTGTCTATCGTCACCGGAATGATCCGGTGGTTCTGCCTTGCCGGATGATTGACCCGCCCCGCATAGCCCTCGTTCTCGGCGCAGAGCTGGCATTTCGGGTAGCTGCTCTGTTTTGCATTTCTCGCCGCCGCAATGGCCTTCGGGTCCTTCTCCGGCTTGGAGAGGTTGATCGTAATGTCCAGCGTGCCGTAATCCGTCTCTGCCGTCCACTTCTGATCCTTTCGGATGCGGTCTCTTCTGATATAGTTGCTGTCGCAGCTCAGCCTGTAAAAATAGTCCGTCGCCGCCTGCGCCGAAGCCTTCCCGTACAGCTCCCGGAATTTTGCCCGGATCTCCCCCGGGCGCGCCACAAGGCAGCCCATAAGCTTCGTGTCAAAGAGATCCCGGTACACGATGCTGTTCTCCTTTAAGAGACCCCGCTCATACGCAAAGTCCGTCAGCGCGGAGAGGATGCCGGGGAGCGCAGACTCCGCCGTCTCCCGCGTCATCGCCGGCTTCTTCTCCTGCGCCGCAAACACCGCATCCTCAATCTCGTCCACCTCCAAAAGCTCCATCAGACGATTTACGGTGTAAATCCGATCCTCCGGCTCGATAAGCCTGGTCGCAAGACCGTAATCCGCCAGATCCAGTATATTCTCTCCTGCCATGTCTCTCCTCTCCTTCTTTCAAAAGGCGCTCACGCAAAGAAGCGCTGTCTTATGCTACACCGAAAGCTTCTTCGGGCCGTCTCCGATCTCCACCACATAAAAATCTGCGTCATACCCGATCTTCTCCCGGTATGCCCCGCCGACTTTTCGGATAAAATCGTCCACCGCGCCATTTTCCACAATGCTGACCGTGCAGCCGCCAAAGCCCGCACCGGTCATGCGGGAGCCGATCACCCCGTCCACCTTCCAGGCTTCCTCCACAAGGGTGTCAAGCTCTTCCCCCGTCACCTCGTAGTCGTCCCGCAGCGATACGTGGGATTCATTCATCAGCCGGCCGAAGCGCGCCACGTCGTTATTTTTCAGCGCCTCCACCGCCTCCACGGTTCTCTGATTCTCGCATACCGCGTGTCTTGCCCTCTTAAGGCGCACCTCGTCGGAGATGGCGGACTGGTATTTCTCAAACTGCTCTTTGGTCAGCTCTCCCAGAGAGTCGATTCCGGCGTACTGCTGCAGCTCCCTTAACGCCTCCTCGCACTCCGCCCGCCGCTCATTGTATTTGGAATCCCCAAGCCCCCGCTTTTTGTTGCTGCAGGAAATGACAATGCTGGCGTCCTCAAGCTGAATCGGCGCATAGGTATACTCCAGCGTGGCGGTGTCGAGAAAGATCGCGTGGCCCGCCTTTCCCATTGCGATGGCGAACTGGTCCATAATGCCGCAGTTTACTCCGTTAAACCGATTTTCCGCAAACTGACCGATCAGCGCCAGCTCCTGGTTCGTCACGTCAAAACCGAACAGGTCCTTTAAAATATACCCGGTGAGCACCTCCACCGACGCGGAGGATGACAGGCCTGAGCCGTTTGGAATATTGCCGAAAAGCAGCAGATCCATGCCGCATTCCACCTTCATCCCCTTCTCGCCGAAGGCAAAGATCACGCCCTTCGGGTAGTTGGTCCAGTCCGCCTCCGGCTCCGGCTTTAAGTTCTCCACCGAGGAGGTGATCACCCCCAGCTCCTCAAAATTCATCGAGTAAAAGCGCAGCGTCTGATCCTCCCTCTTTCTCGCCGCACCGTAGGTCCCGATGGTGAGGGCACAGGGAAACACATGTCCGCCGTTGTAATCCTGTCTCTTATACACAT
>CATJJD010000366.1 GCA_949740385.1 uncultured Lachnospiraceae bacterium | reverse complement strand
GCCGACCGTGGCGGCAGTTACACTTGGTGCAAAGGTTATTGAGCGCCATGTCACAGTCGACCATGAACTCTGGGGAACCGATCAGAAGGCCAGTCTGGAAATAGGGGCCATGAGTATGGTGTACCGGAGATGCTGCGGCGTATTTGAAGCGATTGGAAACGGAACGAAAACTCTGGATGAAGATGAGAGAACCGTCAGGGAAAAACTGAGAGGAAAATGATGAATGTTGCATTTATACCGGTAAGGGGCGGAAGTAAATCAATTCCGTTGAAGAATATAAAAGAAATTGCAGGCAGACCTTTGCTTTACTGGGTTACAAAAGCGGCAGTGGAATGTGAGGAAATTGATTATGTTTTTGTTTCAACAGACAGCAGAGAAATTCGGGCTGTCGCAGAATCATTTCAGTTTCCAAAAGTTTCGGTAATTGGAAGAGGGGAAGATACTGCGGTGGATTCGGCTTCCACGGAATCTGCAATGCTGGAATTCGCCAGCGCGTATGAGTTTGACAGCATTGTGCTGATTCAGGCAACGTCGCCGCTGCTGTCCGCCGCTGATTTGACGGGAGGATTTCGGCTGCTGCATCATTCTGCGGCAGACAGTGTTCTGTCGGTTGTCGAACAGAAGCGGTTTATATGGGAATCGCTGGAAGGAGATGCTGTTTCGGCAGTAAATTACGATATTGATAACAGGCCGAGAAGGCAGGAGTTTGGCGGGTATCTGGTGGAAAACGGCGCTTTTTATATCACAGGACGAAAGCGGTTGCTGTCGTCGAAGAACCGACTGTCAGGAAGAATTGCCGCCTATAAAATGCCGCCGGACACTTATTTTGAGATAGACGAGCCGGATGACTGGATCATTCTGGAACAGCAGCTGATCCAGAGGGAGAGAAGTGTCCGAAAAAGAAATTTTGATCTGTCGAATATTAAAATGTTTCTCTCAGACTGTGACGGCTGCCTGACGGACGGCGGGATGTATTATTCGGAAAAAGGCGACGAATTAAAGAAATTCAATACGAAAGACGGGCAGGCGTTTCGGATGCTGCAGGAACGGGGAATTATTACCGGGATTATTACGGGAGAGGATGTAAATCTGAACCGGCGGAGAGCCCAAAAGCTGAAGCTGGAAGAAATCATATCCGGTTCCGAAGACAAAGCATCCGATATTTTGTCGCTGTGCGTGAAATACAGCGTTAAGCCGGAGGAGGTTTTGTATGTCGGGGATGATCGGAATGATATTTATGCCCTGCGCATGGCTGGATTTGCCTGTGTGCCGGCTGATGCCTGTGATGAGGCGAAAGCGGCTGCCGACTATGTTGCAAAAAAGAAAGGCGGCTGTGGTGTGATTCGGGAGATTGCGGATATTTTGCTGCAGTCTGTTTCTGCAGAGAGCAGAGAATTTTGTTAAGATTACGGTTAAAATACACAGGGGAGGAAAATAGTAATGTACAATCCGAAGACAGAATGTTATTTGTGCGGTTCCCGGAAAAGTGTCAGAGTCTGTTCCGGTGTACGGGGGGGTGAAGATACAAATGTCTTAAAATGCTGTGACTGCGGTCTGGTCAGGCTGGACAAATTTGTGACTGACTGTGAAAATTTCTATGAGAATTCAGGAATGTGGCAGTCAAACGGTATGAATTCGGGAATACAGCAGGCCAGGAGAGAGGCGGAGGAGGATGATTCCAGGAGGGCTGCCTTCGTGAAGAATTACATTAAAAACAGGCGCGTACTGGATTTTGGATGTGGTTCCGGCGGATTTATGCATCGGATCAGAGAAATTGCGGACTGTGTGTCGGGGGTGGAGCCCGAGGTGGAGAAAAGATCGTTTCTGAGGAGAGAGGGATTCTCCTGTTTTGAGAGTGTCGATGCGTTACCAGAGCAGGAGTATGATGTAATAACAATGTTTCATGTACTGGAACATCTGCCGGACCCGG
>CATJJD010000365.1 GCA_949740385.1 uncultured Lachnospiraceae bacterium | reverse complement strand
CTCCTTGCCACCATTCATGATGTCTACAAAAACCGCAGACAGTACATCCGCGCCATGTCCGACAGCGGACAGATGGACTCCATCGGGACGATTCTAAAGCTGATACAGTCAGCGGCAAAATAACCGCTACATCTTCATTTCTTCCCGGAGCGCTCCTGCGGCGTCATCCGTAAGCTCCTGCGGCGGCCATGCTACAATTTTCTCCTGATTCGCATAGCGCGGAATCAGGTGCATATGAAAATGAAAGACTGTCTGGCCCGCCGCACTGCCGTTATTCTGTACAACATTGTAGCCGTCGCAGCCGAGGACGTCCTTCTCGTGGCATATAACCTTTTTTGCCAGCTTTGCAGCCTTTGCAATTGTCTCGTCCTCAATCTCATATATATCGGCACAGTGCGCCTTCGGCAAAATCAGCGCATGTCCCCTCGTGGCCGGACTCGCGTCGAGTATAACCCGAAAGTCCTCATCCTCATAGATCGTATTCGCCGGTATCTCTCCGTTTGCCAGCTTGCAGAATATGCAGTTACTGTCCGTCATCTCTCATCCTCCTAAAATCCAAACACCTGATCCAGCATACGAAGAGTCTTAAAGTTGCCCTTCGCCGTCATCTCACCCGTCATAAATGCTCTCTGAAACGTCATCTGCCCGTCCAGAATCGACCGCATCACTTCGTTGCTCATCTTTGCAATGACATCCACATCATTCTCCTGCCCGTAATGAATCGTCAGCCGGTCAGGCTGTACAGCCACATACAGAGGATCTTTTATACCGTCGATCATAAAAGAATAGCTTGCGGAAAAATCATCCACCGGCGTAAAATGGCTCTCAAAATCCTGAATGTAAGGGCTGTTCTCCTCTGTCTGCGCCTGGCCGAGCATGTCCTTAAACATGAAGGCCAGCTCCTCGATGTCCTCCTTCTGCTTCTTCACATAGGAGTCGTCGGAGACATACTTCGAGAGCTGCTCGCTCTCCTGCGGCGTCAGATTCATCTGCGGCGTCCGCAGCACACTCTGTTTCACCGCCTGATTGCTGCTCGGCAGGCTCTTAATTTTCTGTGATATGGTCCGGT
>CATJJD010000364.1 GCA_949740385.1 uncultured Lachnospiraceae bacterium | reverse complement strand
GCTCAGGGGCTTAAATTTTTGCAGACATGGTGTCAGGCGGAGCATCTCACAAAAATTGCCAATGAGGGACTGCGGGGAAACCGAATGTATGCCGACGGCTTTGTCCCTTCTGACGATACTGGAGTCCGGTCGGTTTATGCGGTATCCGCCGGTCTGGTCTGCCACTGGCTTGCGGGCAATGTGCAGGTTTTGGGAATGTTTGTGCTGATTCAGAGCATTCTTGCCAAAAATGTTAATCTGATCCGTGTCTCGGCCAGAGATAACGGAGTCTTTGAGCATTTGCTTCGTGCCTTTGAGGGGGAGGAGTACACAACGCCCGGCGGATACCGGATTTCAGGAGACGACCTGCTTGCATGTACAGCGATCGTCTCCTACGACCATTCCGATCAATCGGCAGGGACTGCCATGTCCATGCTTGCCGACGCGAGAATCGCATGGGGAGGAGCGGAGGCTGTTTCGGCGGTTGCGGCTTATCCCTGCGGATACGACTGTACGGACATTATTATGGGGCCGAAGCTCTCGTTTGCCGTTGTGAGCAAAGAGGCGCTTTCCGATGAACGCAGCGCCCGAAAGCTTGCAAGAAGAATTGCGGTGGATGCCAGCGTGTTTGACCAGACGGGCTGCGCATCTGCCCACAATGTTTTTGTGGAGAGAGGTGGGTGTGTGGAACCTGCCGGATTTGCGAAGCTTCTTTCGGAGGCGATGGAAAGAGTGGCCGTGCAGATACCGAAGGGACAGATGTCTCTGGAAATGTTTGCAGCGGTGCATTCCGCAAGGGGAATCTATGATTTTAAGGGGACGGTATACGGGGATTCGGATTCTGTCTGGACCGTATTGTACAGTGATGATGTACAGCTGAATAAGCCGGTGTATTCCCGCGTTGTTTTCGTACATCCAACAGATCATATAAACGATGTGATTCCGTTTGTCAGCGAAGATATACAGACGATCGGGCTTGCAGCCAACGGCGCAAAAGCGATGGATTTTGCAGTGAAAGCGGCCGGAAGGGGTGCGGTGAGATTTCCGGTATGCGGAAAGATGCTGAATTTTGAATCCCCGTGGGACGGGATGTTTATTATGGATCGGCTTGTGAGGTTTGTTACGCTGGGTGGGCCGGTGGTGTGAGGGGCCGGCAGAGTTTACCTGAAAACTTTTAAATACAGACAAAGGAGCACACTATGGATTCCATCTTCGAAAAAATCACCCTCTACGACATTCTTGGCTACCTGTTCCCCGGCGCCGTCTTCGTTCTGCTGGTCGGTGCAATTCCCTTTTTTTGCATCTGGACAAAGCATTACAGTCTGCTGAAAGACTGCGGGGGCGGCATAATTCTCTGTGCGCTGCTGATTTCTTATGTGGCGGGGGTGGCTCTGTCGGAGCTTTCGAATATTCTGGTGAGAGAGAGAAACAGGGATGAGGAAACAGTTAATAAATTTCTGGCGGACAGGCATCTTGAGCCGGTTGATCTGATCAACCGCAGCGGTATCGTTGCGAGAAAGCTTGAGGGCGGTACTTCTCTGTGTGACTGTTTTCAGATTATTTATGCGGATATACAGACGGATTCTGCCTTTAGGCGGATACACAATTATGCGTCGGCGGAGGTAATGTGCAAAAATATGTTTATGGCTCTGGCAGCCGGCGGGGTGTTTTTTGCATTGGAGTATGTCTGGGACTGGCGGTTCTGCGGATTTCCTTCCCTCTCTTCGATCGTGTCAGTGTTGATTATTGCAGGGATGGCCGTCTTATATTTTTTCCGGTGGAAACGTTTTTATCATAAAAAGCTGCGCTACACATTTCTCTGGTTTGAGGAGAAGGTATCCGGCAGAGAAATCCCGGGAGAAAGGGCTGCGGAAAACGGAAATGGATGAAAGAAAAGCGGATGTGACGGAAAATGCGGAAATCGGAAACCGCATCAGGCTGCTGTGTGAATACCGGAAAATGTCTTTTCAGGAGCTGGCGCGGCAGGCGGATATATCTCAGGCAGTGCTGTACAATATACTGTCGGGAAATGCAAATCCAAGACTGTCCACGCTGCAGCTGATCTGTGGGGCGCTGGACATTTCTCTGGAGCAGCTTTTTTCGTCCAAAAGGAGTCGGGAGCCGGTGACGGCTGCGGAGCTGAAAATGATGATTAAAAGCCTGGATGAGAATGAGCGGCAGATGCTTAAGATGTACCTGGAATTGCTCTATAAAATAAAAAAGCAACTCTGATATAACGGAAAAACGGTCTGTTATAATAGAATGGTGTTGCTTTTGAGGTGATTTAGCGTATACTTAGAAAGTATTTTCAGGGAAAAGGGGGAGGGGCCAGATGGATGGGGCAAGGAGCGTTTGCCTGATTTATGACAGGAAGAACGCATTTGAAGCCTGTTATTTAAAGGAATTCTTTAAAATGACAGGTTTTTCGTATGTCGACTATTTGTACGTCGGCGGAGAGAATGATGGTTGGGGAATGTTCAGGGACAACCATTTTGACATTCTTGTGGATATTGGCAGGGTTATGCCGCTTAATGTGCAGCATGAATTTGCAGACAAAACCGATACCATGTTTTTGCCGGTGACGTTGGACGATTGTGAGGAGAAATCAGCAGGAGGTTTACTGAAAAAACTGTTGATTTTTGTTCGGGAGCGTCCGGAATGCAGGAATACAGCTGAAGTACTGGATCTGCTTGCGGATATTTATATCGAAAGAAACCTGATGGCTCCTTTTTATGAGTACACACTGGTGCTGCATCAGAAGATGGAATACCAGTTTGCGCGGGATGTATGCGACAGACTGGAGGTGGCACTGCAGGACATCGAAAGGCTTATAGAGTCCAGG
>CATJJD010000363.1 GCA_949740385.1 uncultured Lachnospiraceae bacterium | reverse complement strand
TGGTAGCCCACGGCGGAGGGCATCCGGCCCAGGAGGGTGGATACCTCGCTGCCCGCCTGGACGAAGCGGAAGATGTTGTCGATAAACAGCAGCACGTCCTTGTGCTCCTGGTCCCGGAAATACTCCGCCATTGTAAGTCCGGTCAGGCCCACACGCATACGTGCCCCAGGAGGCTCGTTCATCTGCCCGAACACCATCGTCGTCTTGTCGATAACGCCGGATTCCTTCATCTCGTAGTACAGATCGTTTCCCTCACGGGTCCGCTCGCCTACGCCGGTAAATACGGAATATCCGCCGTGCTCCGTTGCAATGTTGTGGATCAGCTCCTGAATCAGCACGGTCTTGCCTACGCCGGCACCGCCGAACAGTCCGATCTTACCGCCCTTCTGGTACGGGCAGAGAAGGTCAACGACCTTAATGCCGGTTTCCAGCATTTCCTGGGACGTGGCCTGAGCCTCAAAGGTAGGCGCAGGTCTGTGAATCGGCCAGCTCTCCTCGGTCTTCGGCGGGTCCATCTCGTCGATCGGATCGCCGAGCACGTTGAACAGTCTGCCCAGCGTGTTCTCCCCCACCGGAACCTTAATCGGCCCCCCGGTGGCGATGGCATCCATTCCACGGACAAGTCCGTCGGTCGGCCCCAGTGCAATACACCGGACCGTATCATCACCCAGATGCTGAGCCACCTCGACAACCAGCCGTCTGCCGTCCGCAAGCGGCACGTTGATTGCCTCGTTGATCTCAGGCAGACTGCCCTCCTGAAACTTAATATCCAGAACGGCACTGATAATCTGCGTGATTTTACCTACATTATTATCTGCCATTAGTCTTTCTCCTCATTATTCATTCTTATAACGGCTGCCGCAAGCCGGCAGCACAGCCCACACATCTACTGCGCGATGGCGTTCGCACCCGCAATAATCTCCGTGAGCTCCTGCGTGATCGAGCCCTGACGCGCCCGGTTGTACTTGAGCGACAGGTCGCTGATCATTTCCTCCGCATTGCTCGTCGCAGAATCCATCGCCTGCATTCTGGCTCCGTTTTCGCTGGCTACCGCCTCGACGAGCGCCCCGTAAAACAGGCTTGTCACATACTTCGGAATAATCAGGTTTAACGCTTCCTCCTCATTCGGCTCGTAGTTCATAAGCACGTTGGAGTCGTCCGGTTCCTCCGGGTCGATCTCCACCGGAAGCAGCTTAATCAGCTTCGCCTCCTGGCTCACCGTATTCTTAAAATGGGTGTACGCCAGATAGATCTCTCCGACCTTCCCTTCCGTAAACGCCGCAAGCACCTTCTCGCACAGCGCCGCCGCGTCCAGGTAAGTCGGCGCCTCCATAATTTCGGAAGCGTTCTCCACGATGTTGTAGCCCCTTCTGGCCAGCGCCTCAACACCCTTTCCGCCCACCGCGTAGATGTCCAGATCCTCTTTCTTAAAATCTCCGCCCGTGATCAGCTTTACAATGTTGCTGTTATAGCCGCCTGCAAGTCCGCGGTTGGAGGTGATCACTACCACCGCCTTCTTATCGGATTCCCCCGCGTTCAGATACGGGTGGTCGATGCTTCCGCTCTTTGCAAGCATGGAGCTGACGGTCCGGTACATATAATTGAAATAAGGATTGGTAGCTTCCGCGCGGTTTCTCGCCTTCTGCAGCTTAACGGTGGAGACAAGCTTCATGGCTTTTGTGATCTGCTGCGTGCTCTGTATGCTGCTCTTTCTTCGCTTTATGTCTCGCATGGAGGCCATGCTCTGCTACCTCCTCTCTATTTAAAGGACGCCTTGCATTCCTCGATTGCCCGGACAAGCTTCTTTTCGGTCTCCTCGTCCATCACCTTCGTGGCTGCAATCGACGCCGGAATCTCCGGATACTTCGTGTCGATAAACTCGAACAGCTCCCGCTCAAACCGCAGAATATCCGCAACCGGAATATCCATCAGATACTTTTTTGTCGCAGCAAAAATAATGATAACCTGCTTCTCAACCGGCATCGGCTGGTACTGCGGCTGCTTTAACATCTCCTTCAGCCGCTCGCCCTGCGCAAGCTTTGCCGTCGTGTCCGCGTCCAGCTCGGAGCCAAACTGCGAGAACGCCGCAAGCTCACGGTACTGGGCAAGCTCGGTACGGATCGGAGCCGCAATCTTCTTCATCGCCTTGATCTGTGCGGAACCGCCCACGCGGGATACCGAAAGACCGGCGTTGATTGCCGGGCGGAAGCCTGCGTTGAACATCTCCGTCTCCAGATAAATCTGGCCGTCGGTGATGGAGATCACGTTGGTCGGAATGTAGGCTGACACGTCGCCGGCCTGCGTCTCGATAATCGGAAGAGCCGTCAGCGATCCGCCGCCCAGCTTGTCGGACAGACGCGCCGCCCGCTCCAGCAGTCTCGAGTGCAGATAGAACACGTCTCCCGGATAAGCCTCGCGCCCCGGCGCTCTCTTAAGCAAAAGAGAGAGGGTACGGTAAGCCGCCGCGTGCTTGCTCAGATCGTCGTAGATCACCAGGACATCCTGGCCGTTCTCCATCCACTCCTCGCCGATTGCACAGCCGGAATACGGAGCGATGTACTGCAGCGGAGCCAGCTCGCTGGCCGTAGCCGCCACAACCGTCGTGTACGCCATAGCGCCATACTCCTCCAGCGTCTTCACAATCGTCGCAACGGTGGAAGCCTTCTGTCCGATGGCAACGTAAATACACTTTACATCCTGCCCCTTCTGGTTGATGATCGTATCCACCGCAATCGCCGTCTTACCGGTCTGTCTGTCTCCGATAATCAGCTCCCGCTGTCCGCGGCCGATCGGAACCATGGAGTCGATCGCCTTGATACCGGTCTGAAGCGGGGTGTCAACGGACTTTCTGGAAATAACGCCGGAAGCCACGCGCTCGATGCGGCGGTACCTGTCCGTCGCAATCGGTCCTCT
>CATJJD010000362.1 GCA_949740385.1 uncultured Lachnospiraceae bacterium | reverse complement strand
GGAGGAGAGCGGGGAGGCGGAGCAGACGCTTCTAATGCAGGATGTCAGGTGGCTTTCGGAGGCGTTTATTAATATACTGGAAAATGCGGTCAAGTACAGCGAGCCCTTCAGTGCGGTCACAATCAGAGGTGAGCGGCGGCAGACTTTTTTCCGCATTGAGTTTGCGGACAGCGGCATCGGCATACCGAGGAAGGAGCGAAACCGGATATTCCGGCGGTTTTACCGGGTGGAGGATGAGCGGGTTCAGCGGGAAAACGGTTCCGGCGTCGGGCTGTACCTGGCGAGGAAAATTATTGAACAGCATGGCGGGACGATACGGGTGACGGATGCGCCGGGGGGACGGGGCAGCGTTTTTATCGTACAGCTTCCGTACCGACAGGGCGGTGAGCGGCAGGGGGAACCGAAAGGAACAGGGGGAAGGTATTATGAAAATACAGCACAATATTATGGCGGCAAATGCGGCAAGACAGCTCGGCATTACCGAGAGGCAGCGGATGGGGTCTGCGGAGAAGCTGTCGAGCGGATACAGGATTAATATTGCGGCGGACGATGCGGCAGGACTTTCCATCTCGGAAAAGATGCGAAAACAGATCCGGGGACTGAACCGGGGAATTGAAAACGCGCAGGACGGCGTGTCCCTCTGCCAGGTGGCGGACGGTGCCCTGAGTGAGGTGCACGATATTCTGCAGCGCATCAATCAGCTTGCGGTCCGGTCGGCAAACGGCACAAACAGTGCGTCCGACCGACGGGATATTGACAATGAGGTGTCGGCGCTTCTGACGGAAATTGACCGGATCGGCGATACGACAAAGTTTAACGACAAATATCTGTTCCGGGGAGGCCGGGGGAGAAAGACGGAGGAAGTGTTCATTGCGACGCTGGCAAATCCTTCGGCTCAGAGCAAATTTTTTCAGCTTCTCGGAAGCGACACCTCCCGCACCGGCTACATGGAAGAGGAGATCGATATCACAGATATAAACAGTATGAAGAACACCGGGACGGCCAATCAGGGGCCGCTTCCGTATGTGGGTGTTCACATTGACTTTGGAAAGCTGATTGATCAGGACAAAAATATCGGAGAGCTGGCGGGAACCGGGTTTTATGTAAACTGCTGCACCGACTGCTGTCCGGCCAGGGTGGAATTTGTTGACGCTGTTGGGGTCTCGGTGGATTACAGCAATATGGACACTGCACTGGGGATTAAGATCGGAATCCGCAAAGCGGACGGGGCTTATTACGACAGCGCTGCCGATTTTGTCAGCGCGATTGTGGATTCGATGATAGCGGAGCACATTTCGGACAGCTCTCATGTGATGTATGCATGTGACAATACGACGCTCTATCTGTATGATATTGACAATTATAACTGGCTGCCGGGCGATAAGAGACTCGCATATTTTTGCGACTACCCAACCGAAGGGCAGGAGACGCATCTTTCGGGGCTCACCAATCAGGGGGCCGGACTCTGGATTCAGTCCGGCTGCGATGCGGGGGACGGAATTATGCTGTACATGGGGTACATGAATACCGATGTGCTGATGCTCGACGGCCTGAATGTGCTCTCGGAGGAGAACTCCACAAAGGCGATCCGGCAGATTGACCGGGCGATTCAGATGGTGTCGGCCCAGCGCAGCCGAATCGGCGCATATCAGAACCGGCTGGAGCACACGATTGCAAATGAAAAAAATATCGTGGAGAACACGACTGCGTCCGAGAGCCGCATTCGCGACTCGGATATGGCGGAAGAGATGGTAAAGTACGCCGTAACGGGTATTCTGCTGCAGACGGGACAGGCAATGCTGGCACAGTCCAGACAGTTCGGACAGGATGTTATGTCGCTGCTGGCGGGTTAGGCGGTGTATCTGCCGGCTTTGGATTCGGCGGGCATTGAAATGGATACAGGTATACAAAAGGGCTGTGAGCGTCAGGACTCACAGCCTTTCCTGCATGAATTGTCAGCTGCGTCTTTCCGCCGCCGATCATTTTCATGACGGCATCCGCCGGCCGGTCAATTCCCGTTACTTTTTCGATTGTCTTTACCGGTTACTCCTTCAAAATCCCATGTATTTATAAAATTCTGATCCTCTGTTGTATAATAATGTGCATTGGAATTCAGGAAATTTGATAAACCCCGTTTATATACGGAAGCCTTCTGTTTTTACTGTCATTTGTGCACTCTCCCGTTATCTGTCTGAAATACCCATCCAGGCTGAATGCGTAGGGCCGGCTCTGCAGACGCACACATCTTCCGTTCTTCAAAACCGTTGTCTGTGCGATCACAATTCCGTTTGTGAGAGACAGGTATTTTTTCAGAATGTATTCCAGAGATCTCCGCAGATTGTAGTAGGAGGTATCGGCATAACGCCTTATGCTTTCATCTCCTTCGCCTACAATATATACAATCCGGTACGAAAATTTGTCCTCTGTCATGTTGTTTGCCGTACAGCCGCGGCCTATATCTTTGATAATGTCGGATACCGTATACATATATTTTCCTCACTTTTTTATTCGGAAGGGAGGCAGCTCCCTGTGCCGTTTTTCAGAATGCGTTTTCTTACTTTTCCATTGTTCCACTGTCGCCGCCAGGATATGCAGGCAATTGACGCAAAATTGTCATCCTGTATCTGATTGCTGCCTGCATATAAAGGTTTCCGCCGGTATAACACAATATATTCGTTCCGTTTCTTTGTTATTCAGATATTTCCGAAGCGGAACGAAAAGCTGCCCTGATAAAAGTCATGTCATGGCTAATTGCACGGATCAGATAATGAACGGCGTGACGAGAGAGGAAAAAGGGCGTTCCCGGCGCAGGCTAAGAACTGTCTTTTGACAGGGGAAGATTGACTCGTCTGAGGGATAATCATATAATGGTGTTGACCTTGTACTTTCTTACATAATCGTAAGCTTAAATTCATCTGCCTGTAAGG
>CATJJD010000361.1 GCA_949740385.1 uncultured Lachnospiraceae bacterium | reverse complement strand
TTATGACCTGACGGTTGAAGGATTCCACATCAAAGTCCAATTCATCTTCCAGCAGCTCAGAGTTTGTGACCTCACCCGTCACAGGGTCATACCGTACAACAGTATCGCCCTTCCTGTAATGAATACCCTCCGCGCTTAATTTGGCAGACAGTCTGTGGGGAGCGTCATGGTCAACCAGATACCCCTCGATTATCGCCTCGCGGTATGTATACTTGAATACGGGTTGTCCGAAAATCTCCGTTGTCTGTAAGGCCGGTGTTGCGGTCAATGCAATTTTCACAGCATCGAAATATTCCACAACGCTGCAATATTTGCTCTGGTAATCCATCTGATCACGATTCACCCGCGACAAACACATGAATATCTGATCCTCTCAAAATCCAGAATTGTAATTGTTTAAATTTTCATCAGTTCTTCTATATATTGTGCAGATGCAAAACTTATATTGAATCGTTTCCCTGTCCGAAAAAACAGACCGAGCCGCAGGCCTTACGCCCACGGCTCCGTCAATCTTCTCCCCATTTTCCGCCGGACATATCTCCGGCTTTTTTCATTTCAGACCTTTTAGTCTTCCCTTAACAGTCGACCGAAAATTCATACCCGCCGCTTCCGATCTCCCGCTCCGTCACACCGCCCGCGCCGTCCGGCAGCACGAGGGTTGCAGTGGTATTCTCCGGCACCCGGCAGGTGTAGCGGTATCCGCCGTCTGTCTTCTCCCAGCCGCTCTCAATCCGCCCGTAGCCGGTCTCAAAGCCGCCCCTCGCATAATCGAGACACATCATCTGCGGCGCAAGGGTAAAATGCCCATAGCCCGGACGGTTTTCGTCCCTGCGGATTCCAAGAACCGTCTCGTAAATCCAGGAGAGCACCGACCCAAGTGAGTAGTGGTTGAAGGAGTTCATACTGTTGTTTCCGCCAAAGCCGTTCTCCAGCGTGTAGGAGTTCCAGCGCTCCCAGATGGTCGTGGCCCCCTGGGTTACCGGGTACAGCCAGGACGGATAGGCGGTCTGCTCCATCAGCCGGTAGGCCAGGTCGCTTCGTCCGCCCTCCGTCAGCATCGGATTTAAGACACCTGTCCCGAAAAAGCCGGTGCTCACCGTACAGCCCACCTCCTCAGTTTTGCGCGCCAGATGCGCAAACGCCCGCTCTCTGTATTCCTCCGCAAACATGCCATAGGCCAGCGGCAGCGCGTAGGAGCACTGACTGTCGTTTATTTTTCCGTCCGCGCCCTTTGTCCGTCCGGTCTCTTCGTCCACAAAGGTTGCGTTCCAGTAGTCCTTCGCCTCCTTTTCATACGCCGCAAACACCGCGGCGTCCTCGTCCTCCCCGATCACAAGAGCCATGCGGCGCATCAGCTCCATGTCCCGCCCGTAAAAAGCGTTCCAGATCAGGCTGTTGTCCGTCTCCTCCGGCGCAAGCCAGTCGCCCAGCGGCCCCACAAAGGCTGTGCCCGGCATCCCCTTTGACCGGATAAATTCCACCCACTTTTTCATTGCCGGGTAGTAAGCCTCTATCACGTCGGTGTCCGCATATTGCTGGTACAGCTCCCACACCATAAGTATCATAGCGCTCTCGTAGGTGATTCCGCCAAAGCCTCCGCCCGCCGGGGCGATGTTCGGAAGCTGGCCGCTTTCCTCCTGCAGATCGGCCAGCGCCTGCAGATAGCGGTAGTAGAACAGGCGCACGTCGCTCTGGTAAGTGGCCGTGCGGCAGAATACGTGGGTATCCCCCGCCCAGCCCATGCGCTCGTTGCGCTGCGGGCAGTCGGTCGGTATGCTGATAAAGTTGGCAAGCTGCGACCACCGGACATTCTCGATAAAACGGTTTAAAAGCGGGTTCGAAGTCTCGATCTCGCCGGTTATCCTGGCCACGGACGACAGCTGAAGGCTCTCCACCTCGGACAGCTCCGGAGCCTGCTCCACGCCGCTGATCTCAATGTAGCGGTAGCCGTGGAAGGTAAACCGCGGGCAGTAGACCTCCCCCTCCCTGTCGCCCCGCAAAATATAGCGGTCGATGCTCTCCGCATCCCGGTAATTTTCCGTCAGCATCAGCCCCATTAAGCTGCCGTACTCCGGCAGATCCGGGTAGAGCATCTCACCGTAGCGGATCACGACCTCCGTGCCCGCCTTTCCGCGGAGCCTTATGACCGGAACGCCGGCGATCTCCTGCCCCAGATCATAAATATAGAGCCCCGTCCGCGGCTCGGTTACAGCCCTCGCCTGCAGCTGGCACACCGGCACAACCGGCGCGTTGACCTGTCCCACAATTTTCGTTCTGCCGTGATCGATCTTCGGCCAGGCCCGCCCGAACCCCGGCGGCATCGTAGAATATGCGGCAATCACATCGGTCTCTGTCACCTGCGGCTTTTTCATGCCCCCAACGGAAAAGCCCGGCTTTGAGAAATCCTCGTAAACCGAAAGCCTCCTGCCGTCCAGGTGCTCCCCCTGGAAAAAGCCCGCGTAGGTGTAGGGCCCCTCCCCGAAATAATCCCAGCCGCTGCAGTCCGTCACCGTGCAGTCGGCCGTGCCGTCCCCGTAGCTTACCACAAGCTTCGCCAGCACCGACTCCCGATCTCCGTAGTAATTGTAGTTGCGCAGCACAAAGGTCTGGGCGTCGCACCACCAGCCCGACGCCAGCGTGATTCCGATCCCGTTTTCCCCGGACTGCACCAGGTCCGTCACGTCGTAAGTCTGATACATAATATGCCTGTCGTACTGCGACGCCCCCGGATTGAACCAGGTGTCCGTCACCGCTCTGCCGTTTATACGGCAGTCGTAAATGCCCCTTGCCGTGATATAGAGCCTTGCGGACAAAATGCGCTTTTCCGGCGCAACCGAAAAATCTCTTCGAAACATCGGGATGGAGTGGGCGCTCGGGTCCTTCACAATCTGCCGCGCAGAAGCATTGCCGGCCTCGTCAAAGCCGGACAGCTCTTTTTGGGCAAGCAGATCAAACACCGCCACCGTCCGGCCCGGGGCGCGGTAATTTCGAATTTCAATCGGGGAAAACGCCGCGGTATCCCCCGCCCCCACATAGTACCCCACCTCACACAGCCGCGGAAATGTGGTCGTATCGTTGTAGCCGAGAGGGTTTAACTGTCTCGCCTCCACCATCGTCCCAAAGGGCGTCTCCTTCTTCACCGCATCAATGCGAACACCGTTCAGATACGTGTAAGCGCAGTCTCCGGTCACCTCGACGGTCAGCTCATGCTCCTGGTAACGGTTCTCCTCCGTAATCAGGCCGGACCTTCCGTCGCCTTCGAACTCCGCCACAGGAATCACCGCAAATGGCCTCTCCGCCGAATCTTTCGGATGATAGCCCACCCGGTAAATCAAAAGCTTCGCCGGAAGCTCCCCCACATCCAGCACATAGCGTATGTAGTTTTCCCCGGCGATCTCGTACTGGTTCTTCCGGGCATCCATAAGTCTTTTGTCATTTGCGCCGAAGACGATTCCCGCCTGACGGCTGCCCTCCCGGATACGGATTTTCGCGGAAATGACAAACACCCCCAGGGCAGAGGCGCACAGATACGGCTCGGGCGCTCCGATCCACTCTGCGCCGTCCCAGGCCGCAGGGGAGGCATCCATAAGCCCCGTCTCAAACCAGCCGCTGGCGTCCTTTGCCTGATCTCCGTCCTGATCCCACACCGTAAGCGTCAGAAACAAACGCGTGCAGGCAGAAAGCGCCGCCCCCTCGTAATGCACGCCGACGGAGCAGTCCGACTCCGTGCGGCCGGAGTCCCAGAAATCCCCCTCCCCGGGCTTCGTCCCCACAAGTATTCGAAAGGCAGCCTGCTTAAAGCCCTGCTCTTCGGCCGAAAGCTTCCACGAAAACCGCGGCTTTTTCACATCCAGCCCCAGCGGATTCACCAGATACTCCGTCCGCACCTCAGTAATCTTAAATTTCCCCATCCTTTTCCTCCTTTATAAAAAGCACCCGCCAAAACCGACCCCTGCGCGGTCCGGGCGAGTGCCACCTTAACTTCTATTTTAACCTTTCACGCCCCCCACAACAATACCCTTGACAAAGTATTTCTGGAAAAACGGATAAATGCACAGCACCGGTATAATTCCCACCACCGCGATGGCCATGCGGATGCCGACGCTCGGCATATCCGCCGCGTTCATGGCGCTGGCCGCAGACGACTGACCGCTGCTTAAAAACTGTATGTTGCTTATAATCGTATTTAAGATCGCCTGAATGCTGTACAGCTTCTCCTCCGTGATATAGTAGAGACTGTTGGTCCAGTCATTCCAGTAGTTGAGCCCGATCATAAGCACCATCGTCGCCAGCATCGGCTTTGACAGCGGCAGGACAATCTGCCCCAGGATCCGGTACTCGCCGGCGCCGTCGATGCGGGCCGCCTCCACGATCTCATCCGGAATATTGGCGGTAAAAAACGAGCGCATCATGATGATATAAAAGCCGTTCATTAAAAGTCCCGGAATGATCAGCGCCCACACCGTGTTCTTAATATGAAAGGTCTGTGTCCACATCATGTAGGTCGGAACCAGTCCGCCGTTAAAAAGCATCGTAAAAAACACGAAAAACGAAAACCCGTACCGGCACGGCAGCTCCTTTCTGGAGAGCGGGTAGGCAAACATGATCGTCATAATGCAGCTTCCAAGGGTTCCGATCACCGTCACAAAAAGCGTAATTCCGTAGCCCCTCACAATTTTTTCCGCGCTCTTCATCAGGTAAACATAGGACTGTCCGCTGAACACCTTCGGGAAAAAGCTGTAGCCGTCGCGCATCAGCGTCGCCTCCTCCGTCAGCGAGGAGGACACCAGAAGCAGAAACGGCGCAACCGCCGCGACGCACAGCAGAACAAACACAAAGTTCAGCACAATCTGTCCGGTTTTATTTTTTGATACCATAATCTCCTCCTCCTAGAACAGCGCACTGTCTTTGTCGACCTTACGCACAATCAGGTTCGCCGCCAGCACCATAATAAAGCCCAGTACGGACTGTAAAAAGCCTGCGGCCGCCGCTCTTCCCACATCGTTTAGCTGGGTCAGCGCCTTGTATACAAACACGTCGATGGTGTCCGTCACGCCGGAGATCAGTCCCGAGCGCATCGGCACCTGGTAGAACAGTCCGAAGTCGGAGTAGAACATGCGCCCCATGGCAAGGAGCACCATGGTGATAATCGTGCCCTTAAGTCCCGGCAGCGTCACATGCCAGATCTGCTTCCACACGCTGGCTCCGTCGATGCCGGCTGCCTCGTAGAGGGAGGAGTCGATGCCGATGACCGTTGCATAGTAGAGAATGCTGGAGTAACCGAAGCCCTTCCACAGATTGACAATCGTCAAAATAAACGGCCAGTACTTTTCCTGCGTGTACCAGCTTATTGGCTCTCCCCCGAGAGACACGATCAGATTATTTAAAAAACCGCTGTCCTGACTCAAAAATCCGTACACGATATAAGAGACCACTACCATGGAAATCAGGTACGGAATGAGAATCAGCGTCTGGTAGATCTTTTTGTTCATCTTGCCCCGCAGGAAATTCAGCATGATGGCAACCGCAACTGCAAACACATTTCCCAGCAGAATGAAAACAAGATTGTAGCCGATGGTGTTTCGCATGATTTTTGCCGCATCCTGCGTCTTAAACAGGTATGTAAAATTGCTCAGGCCCGTCCAGTCGCTCCCCCATATTCCTTTGGAATAGTTGAAGGATTTGAACGCAATCACAAGCCCGGCCATCGGAATGTAATTGTTGATGATAAGATAGACGATTCCCGGAATCATCATGGAAAAAAGCGCCAGTATCATCTTCCAGCTTCCTTTGCGGTGCTTAACGACCGCTTTTGTTTTCGCCATTTATTCCCTCCTCATATGCCAAAGACTGCGGTGTATCCCACAGTCCTCAGCCTCCTTACCGCAGGCGATAAGGGTTCCTCCCGCTTCGCGGGGCCCTCCTTGCCGCAGGCGATAAGGTATCCTCCCGCTTCGCGGGTCCCTCCTTACCGCAGGCGATAAGGGTTCCTCCCGCTTCGCGGGTCCCTCCTTACCGCAGCAGCTATTGTGCCAGGTACGCGTCGAGCTGTTCCTGCTTTGCGGTGATAATGTCGTTTAAGCCTGCAGCCTCAAACTCCGCGTTGGCCTGCTCGATGGTGCTGGCAACGTCCACGGTGCCGCACATCAGCGCATTGTAGTATTTGTCCATAATGTTGGCGCACGCCGTGTACTGGTCCGCCACAGCGCTTGTGTCGAATGCAAAGCCGATGGCCTTCGACTTCATTGTGCTGTCGTTGAACTCAATCAGGTCTGTAAAGAAAGTCGCGCCGTTCATGTCGATCGGAGCAGTCTTTCCGGAGTACGGGGTAACCCATGAGAGGTCCGCCATACCGTAGCCGCAGTCCGCCGCAGTCTTCCCTTCCGGATAGGAGATGGTGCCGTCATCGTTTTTCACGTAGTGCTTTCCCTCAATGCCGTCCTGCAGAAGCGTCGCGATCTCCTGATCCGTGTAGAACATCTGCAGCGCCGTCCAGGCAGCGTCGCCCTTTCCGGAGTTTGCGTTGATGCCGTAGCACAGCTCCGCGTAGGAGTTTGCAACCGACCATGCGTCGATAACGATGGTGCGGATTACGCCCGGCGAATTATTGTTTGCGTAGTTACAGAATCCGCTCACCGCCTTCTTCGACTGGATAAGAGTGGAGGAGGCCTCCGTATTGCTCAGTGCGTCCGCCATAATCAGGCCGTCCTGATACCATTTTCTTGTGTAGCTGCAGAAATCCACAAAGTCGTCTGTCTCAAACAGATTCTGCACCGTCGTCGTCTGTCCGCAGTCCGGCAGAACGCCGATAAATTTGCCGTCGCCAAGGCCGTCCCAGGTCCA
>CATJJD010000360.1 GCA_949740385.1 uncultured Lachnospiraceae bacterium | reverse complement strand
TGCCGGATCCGGCGGTGCAGTGTCTGCAGTTCATGGCCTGTTTTTTTGCACTGCTCGTAGAAAAGCGTGCCGTTTGCGGTCGGAAATACACCGCTTTTGTTTCGGATAAAGAAAACGGTATCAAATTCCTTTTCCATGTTCTGAATGATTTTTCCGAGTCCCTGGGGGGAGATGAACAGCTTTCTGGAAGCCTTTTGTATGCTTTTTTCTTCGTATACAATTTTAAAGTATTCCATATATCTTGTGTCCATACCCGATTCTCCCATCTAATAGAAAAATGAAGCGGGGAAACCCCGCTTCATTTTAACAGATTTAAATATGATTTGCCACCTCAAATGCGTCCCAGATTGCATACATAATATTGGAAACTTTTTTGGCGTCTCCCAGCAGATAGATTTCCGGCACGTCAAATTCCAGCTCATGATACAGTGCATTTTCTTCCTGATAGCCGACAGACAGAATAACACTGTCGCAGGCGATCTGCTTTTCGCCGTCTGCGGCGGTCAGATTCAGAGTGCCGTTCTGGTAGCTGCTGACCTTCGCGCCGGCGATAATGTCAATGCCGTTAAATGGAAGCAGCGCCTCCAGCATGTCTTTGTTTGCATGGCAGAGCGGGCCGTTCACAGCCATGATTTTGTCCATGGCCTCCACGATGGTTACCTTTTTACCCTGACGGGCAAGCCACAGCGCCGTCTCGCAGCCCACAAGGCCGCCGCCCACCACAACGGTTGTGTCACCGCAGTCTTTTTCCTTTAAGAGCACCTGAGAAGCGGTGTAAACATGGGCGTCATCTCCGAGTGAAAGTACTTTTGGCGTGGAACCGGTGGCGACAATCAGCGCATCGAAATCGGCGTTTACAATATCGTCTTTCGTGATCTCGGTATTGTAATGAACCGGAACCTGCAGACGTTCCATCTCTCTGGTATACCAGTCAGCCAGTGCAATATCGTCCTCCTTGAAATCCGGCGCTCCGCCAGGCAGGAGGTTTCCGCCCAGACGGCTTCCTTTTTCGAAGATTTCCGGCGCGTGTCCGCGGATGGCGAGAACTCTGGCAGCCTCGCATCCGGCAACACCGCCGCCGACAATGAGCACTTTTTTGGACTTCAGAATCGGCTCGTAGGCAGTGACGCGCTCTCTGGCAGCCTGCGGGTTTACGGCACAGTTAATCAGAGAGAACTCGGCCACACGTCCCATACAGCCTTCCTGGCAGGAAATGCACGGGCGGATTTCTCCGGTGCGTCCGGATCTCAATTTATTGCAGTAATCCGGGTCCGCCAGTAGCGGACGGCCCAGGTCGATGACATCGCATACGCCGTCCAGAATGGCAGAAAGCGCCATGTCGGGATCGTCCATGCGCCCGGCGCAGAATACAGGAATGCTCACGACGTCCTTCTCCATTTTGCAGTTTGTACGGTACAGGCCTTTTTCCTGATACATAGGCGGATGGTTCCACCACCAGGCGTCATAGGTTCCCACATCCGTATCAAGGGCATCATAACCGTAGGCTTCCAGAAGCTTTGCCGCCGCAAGGCCCTCTTCGGTGTCGCGGCCCTTTTCTTCGAATTCTTCGTTCGGGAGAGCGCCGACTCTCCAGTCCTTGATCATGCTCTTTACGCTGAAGCGGAGGGTGACAGGGAAATCTTTTCCGCAGCGGCTCTTGATTTCCTCAACGACTTCTCTGGCAAAACGCAGGCGGTTTTCCAGCGAGCCGCCGTATTCATCGGTTCTCTGGTTGAAGAGCGAGATCGCAAACTGATCCATCAGATAGCCCTCATGGACCGCATGGATCTGCACGCCGTCAAAGCCTGCGCGCTTAGCATGGAAAGCAGCCTCTCCGAACTGCCTTACAATGGCGTGGATCTCGTCCGTCGTTATGGCACGGCATGTTTTGTCCAGCCAGCGGTGCGGAATGGCGGAAGGTGCAACGGGAGGAATATCACCTACATTTGTAGGTATGGTGACGCGGCCGAAGCCGCCGCTCAGCTGCAGAAAAATTTTGCTTCCGTATGCGTGGACGCGCTCGGTCATCTCGCGGCTTGTTTTTACAAAATTAACCGGTTTGTAGAGGGGATTTGCAACGGTGGAAGGGTCCTGTTTTTCAACGATCTGGTCAAAAAAGGTAACGCCTGTGATGATCAGACCGGTTCCTCCTTTCGCGCGCTCCACGTAATAGTCGATTCCGCGCTGGTTCCAGCCGCCATTGGCATCCGCAAGCCCGAGAGGCCCCATGGGAGCCATCGCAAAGCGGTTTTTCAGCGTAATACTTCCTATTTTGACAGGTGAAAATAGTTCTTTGTACTTCATAGCTGCTCCTTTCGTCATTTTCATTGATTTCAGATAATCAAATCATAGCATGACCGAAAGGAAAAGGTGTAACAGTAAATTTTTTCCATGTGGAAACGAAATATTGCAGCAGCCCGGACAGCGAGAGGGCTGCGGCCGGCCAGACAGTAGTACTGACAGGCCGCAGCCTTCCTGATGACGTTTATCCCTTTTGTTTTTAAGATTCGCTGTGGGCGGTATCCACCAGCACGATGCTGGAGTCTCCTTTGT
>CATJJD010000359.1 GCA_949740385.1 uncultured Lachnospiraceae bacterium | reverse complement strand
GTTCCGATAAGCAGATCAAGCAGCTTGCCGGAATGCGGGGCCTGATGGCGGATACCACCGGACGTACCATTGAGCTGCCGATCAAGTCCAATTTCCGTGAGGGTCTGGACGTACTGGAGTACTTTATGTCCGCCCACGGAGCCAGAAAGGGACTGTCCGACACGGCGCTGCGAACGGCCGACTCGGGATACCTGACAAGACGGCTGGTTGACGTTTCCCAGCACATGATTGTCCGGGAGTCTGACTGCTGCGTCGGAACCGACAGGGAGATTCCGGGCATGGTTGTCAAGGCCTTCATGGAGGGCAAGGAGGAGATCGAGAGTCTGCAGGAGCGTATTACAGGGCGGTTTTCATGCCGCACCATCTGCGATAAGGACGGCAATGTGATCGTGAAGGAAAATCACATGATTACGCCGCGCCGCGCGGCCCGCGTCGTAAACGAGGGCGTGGACGAGAATGGCCGGCCGCTTGACGCCGTCAAGATCCGAACGATCCTGACATGCCGCTCACACATGGGTGTCTGTGCGAAGTGCTACGGCGCAAACATGGCCACGGGCCAGGCCGTGCAGGTGGGTGAGGCAATCGGTATTATCGCGGCTCAGTCTATCGGTGAGCCGGGTACGCAGCTTACGATGCGTACATTCCATACCGGAGGCGTTGCCGGAAACGACATCACACAGGGTCTTCCCCGTGTGGAGGAAATTTTTGAGGCGCGCAAGCCGAAGGGACTTGCGATTATCACCGAGTTCGGCGGTATTGCAACAATTAAAGATACGAAGAAAAAGCGCGAGGTGATCGTGACGAACCCGGAGGACGGCGAGACGAAGACGTACCTGATTCCTTACGGTTCGCGCATTAAAATTATGGACGGCGCGGTTCTTGAGGCCGGCGACGAGCTGACCGAGGGTTCCGTAAATCCGCACGATATCTTAAAGATCAAGGGCGTGCGTGCGGTTCAGGATTACATGCTTCGGGAGGTACAGCGCGTGTACCGTCTGCAGGGCGTGGACATCAACGATAAGCATATTGAGGTGATTGTGCGCCAGATGCTGCAGAAGATCCGGGTGGAGGAAAACGGCGATTCCGACTGGCTTCCGGGCAGTATGGTTGACGCGCTCGACTTCCTTGAGAAGAACGAGCAGCTGGAGGAGGACGGAATGGAGCTTGCGATCGGTTCGCAGGTGCTTCTTGGAATCACGAAGGCTTCTCTGGCCACGAATTCTTTCCTGTCGGCGGCTTCCTTCCAGGAGACGACGAAGGTGCTGACGGAGGCGGCCATCAAGGGCAAGGTTGACCCGCTGATCGGTATGAAGGAGAACGTTATTATCGGTAAGCTGATACCGGCGGGGACCGGGATGAAGCGCTACCGCAACGTTCGGCTTGACAGTGATTTCGTGGAGGAGGAAGAGGACTTTTCCTTTGACGATTTCGATGATTTCAGAGATTTCAATCCGGAAGGGGAGACGCTGATCCCGACTGTGGTCGTCGCAGACAATGAAATCTGACGGGAACCGTGCGGCAGCAGAAAAATTTCCTTGACAACAGAAAAATAAGTTTATATAATAAGTAAGCATGCGCGAGTGCGCTCAATCGGGAGTACATTCCGCGCATGTCTGAAATAGAAAACAGGAGGTGAAATCAATGCCAACATTCAACCAGTTAGTAAGAAAGGGACGTCAGACTTCCGTAAAGAAGTCTACAGCACCGGCTCTTCAGAGGAGCTTTAACTCTCTGCAGAAGAAACCGATCAATACTTCTTCTCCACAGAAGCGTGGTGTGTGTACCGCTGTTAAGACAGCGACTCCTAAGAAGCCTAACTCAGCTCTGCGTAAGATTGCCAGAGTTCGCCTTTCAAACGGAATCGAGGTTACATCCTACATTCCGGGAGAGGGACACAATCTGCAGGAGCACAGCGTTGTTCTGATTCGCGGCGGCCGTGTTAAGGATCTGCCTGGTACACGTTACCACATTATCCGCGGTACGCTTGATACCGCCGGCGTAGCGAACAGAAAGCAGGCCCGTTCCAAGTACGGCGCCAAGAGACCGAAGGCCGGAAAGTAATTGGACAGCCGAGTCATGCAATAGTATCACAAACAGAGCTAAATAAGGTTAGTGTTGGAATTATTTCATTTCACGGATATATAAGTTATTTTATAGACACGAAGTGGAAATACAGCACGAACACATTAGAGAGACACATGTGAGTACCGTTGAATTAATCAGTGTTTCAATTCGATTATGATTAAGGAGGGAAGTAACGTGCCACGTAAAGGACATACTCAGAAGAGAGATATTTTAGCAGATCCGCTGTACAACGACAAGGTTGTCACAAAGCTTATCAACAACATTATGCTTGACGGTAAGAAGGGTGTGGCGCAGAAGATTGTTTACGGCGCATTTGCGAGAGTGGAAGAGAAGACAGGAAAGCCTGCTCTCGAGGTATTCGAGGAGGCTATGAACAACGTAATGCCTGCGCTTGAGGTGAAGGCAAGACGTATCGGTGGAGCTACCTACCAGGTACCGATTGAGGTTCGTCCTGACCGCCGTCAGGCACTGGCTCTTCGCTGGCTGACAATGTTCTC
>CATJJD010000358.1 GCA_949740385.1 uncultured Lachnospiraceae bacterium | reverse complement strand
TTGGTTTCCGGTGGCAGCAGTGAAAAAATGACGCCGGAAACCGTGATGAACGAATGCCTAAGGTGGCTCCCAAAGGCTCTTGCAGACAGAAAGGAAAAAATAGACGATCCGCGAATAAAAGTATTTTTGGTTTCAGACATATATGGTAGTGTCAGGGATTATTTTAATATACATAAACGCATGAAAAATCGTAAACTCGTAAATTCTGTTATTCATAAATGTGATTCTGTAATTATTCGGGGCGTTAACAGCAGAGTTATAAAACAAATTAAAAAGCAGAAAAAACCGTATTTGATCGAATCAATCGGATGTCCATGGGATGCGCTTTGGAACCATGGCTGGAAAGGAAAAATACTTGCAGTACCGGAATTCCTTTCGGCAAAAATTGCAATTAAAAAGGCAGATTGGGTTTTATATGTTACCAGTCAGTTTCTGCAAAAGCGTTATCCGACAAATGGAAAAAGTACAGGAGTATCGGATGTCTCAATTGCGGATACGGATGCGCAGATTTTCCTGAAAAGAGAGCTGAAAATAAAAAATACCAAAGAGAGCATTGTATTGGGGACGGCAGGAGCTGTAAATGTTTCGTACAAGGGGCAGGAGTATGTGATCAAAGCGATTGGAAAATTGAAAAGACAGGGATATATCGTGAATTATGAAATGGCTGGAAGCGGAGAATGCAGTTATCTTGAGAAAACAGCAAAGGAGTGCGGTGTTTCTGACCAGGTAAAATTTGTCGGTGAACTGACACATGATGACGTGTTTTGCTGGATGGATTCGATTGATGTCTATGTTCAGCCGAGTTTAGTGGAAGGGCTGCCAAGGGCTTTGGTTGAGGCAATGTCGAGGGGGCTTCCGGCAATCGCAAGCAGGGTTGGCGGCATACCGGAGCTTCTGGATGAAGAAATGCTTTTTAAGCCGAAAGCAGTAGACGATATTGCAGAGCATATTCGGATGCTTGACAGAGATAAGTTAATGCAGTCGGCAAAAAGAAATTACGAGAAAGCAAAAAAATATAATAAAAAATATTTGGATGGCAGAAGGGATCTGTTTTATAAGGAATTTTCAATATGGGCTGTAAAGCAGACAAAAATAAACGGATGATGAAGGGAAAAACAATATGATCTTTGAAGCGTTGACCGGTAAGGAAACAAAGCTTTCCCTGATAGGACTGGGCTATGTGGGAATGCCGATTGCAGTTGCATTTGCAAAAAAAGTAAATGTCATTGGTTTTGACCTGAATAAAGAAAAAATAGAGTTATACAGGTCTGGTATGGATCCGACAAAAGAAGTTGGAGATGAGGAAGTGAAAAATACCTCAATCGAGTTTACCGCAGATGAAACACGGTTGAAAGAGGCGCAGTTCCATATTGTCGCAGTTCCAACACCGGTGAATGATGATCATACGCCGGATCTTTCTCCGATTACAGGTGCCTCAGAGATTCTGGGGAGGAATCTTAAGAGAGGGTCTGTAGTCGTGTTTGAATCCACCGTATATCCGGGTGTGACAGAGGAGGTATGTGCGCCGATACTCGAACGTGAATCGGGATTAAAGTGTGGAGTAGATTTTAAGCTTGGTTACAGCCCGGAACGGATCAATCCAGGGGATAAGATCCACCGTCTGGCGAGTATTACAAAAATTGTATCCGGTATGGATGAGGAGACGCTGGATGTGATCGCCAGGGTATACGGGCTTGTTGTGGAAGCCGGAGTATACCGGGCACAGAGTATCAG
>CATJJD010000357.1 GCA_949740385.1 uncultured Lachnospiraceae bacterium | reverse complement strand
GGCGGTGATGATCGGGCTTGCGTCCGTTTTTATCGTGCTGATTGTGGCCTGGCTTATCAACTATATGGGAAAATTTATGCTGGAGAAGCGCAGCGCGGAATTCGGCATCTACCTGCTGCTCGGCATGAAAAAGAAGACTATTGCGCGGCTGTACATGGGGGAGAACATTCTTCTGGGGGCACTGGCTTTCGTGATCGGACTTGCGGCCGGAATACTGCTGCAGCAGGTGCTTATGGCGGTGATGTTTTCCATGGTGCGCCAGGAGTACCGCATGCACGTCTCCTTCAATCAGTGGACGATTCTTTTGACCGCCGGCTGCTACGGACTCTGCTACATGCTGGCCCTTTTCCGGTGCCGGCGCAGATTCCGAAAAATGAACATAGGCGAGCTCATGAGCGCCGAACGGAAAAACGAGGAGATCAGGGAGAAGCACGAGAGCGCAAAGCGCATTCTGCTGCCTCTCTCCGTTCTGTTTCTTCTGCTGTTCTGGTACATGTTCGGAAGATTTTCAGATGTTATGCAGATAATCGTTTTTCTGATCGGACTTGTGCTTACGATCTACCTGTTTTATCTGGGGCTGTCGGCCTTTATTATCTGTTATATCCGAAGGGGCGGAAATGCCATTTACCGGGGGCATAATCTGTTTCTGCTGCGGCAGTTTGCGTCGAAGGTGCGCACGATGCAGTTTACCATGGGAACACTGACGGCGCTCTTTACGCTGGCGCTTATGGGTGCGTCCTTCGGTCTGATGTTCGGCGAGTACGAAAATACCGTGCTGGACGGTAAATTTCCATTCGACGTGCAGCTGCACAGCGCCGATCCCTGTGACGATTTCGCGGACGATCTGGCGGTGATCGGCGAGTATGCAGATACGGAGGCCGTCTGCCGGTATGCGGTGTACACCGACGATGAGATCCGTGTCAATACGTGGATGCTGACGAACCTTGAGAACTGGGGCGCCATGTACCTGGATGAGAGCGGCGAGCCGGACGAGGCAGAAATCCGAAGGATGCTTAAGGAGGAGGGCATCTACTATCCGACGGACACCTATATGGGGATCACGGACTACAACGCGCTGCGCCGTATGCTGGGTTACCGGCAGCTGAACCTGGATGGGGACAGCTTTTTTGTCCACATCAAGCCGCGCCTTGCGGACGAGATCACAGTGGCTTTCGATCCGGGCATTCCAAACGCGCCGGCAGACGGATTTCTTTCCTGTGCCGGAATAAACGCCGAACCCTTTGCGCAGGACGGGCACAACGGCGCGGACTACATCGTGGTCGTTCCGGACGAGGTGCTGGGGCGGATGCGGCCGCTCTACGCGGAGCTTGCCGTAAGCCTTAAGGGCGAAGCACCCGCGGAGCTCTCCGGAGCGCTGGATGCGCTGTGCCGAAAGAATGACCGGGACCCTTTCGGCTGCATGCCGGGCGATCTGTGCTGCGGCTCGGACAACATTATTTCCTACCCGAAGGATAATCTTGTCCGCGACAGCGCTATACCGGAAATAAAATACATGCTGGCCTCCATCGTCATTCCGATGTTTTATATCGGGCTCGTGTTCGTCTGCGCGGCGATGACCGTGCTGGCGGTGCAGCAGCTGAGCGATTCCGCAAAGTACCGCAGACGCTACGATCTGCTTGGGAAGCTCGGGGTAAACCGCGCCGCCATGGACCGGCTGATCTTAAAGCAGCTTGTCTGCTACTATCTGTGTCCGGCGCTTCTTGCGATGGTGATCAGCGGAAGGATGATTCTGTACGCCGGCAGTGTGTTTGTCGAGATGACGGGCGTGCCGGCGGGAGGCGGTCTGTTCTTCGCAAAAACCGCGGCGCTGTTTTTCGGAATCTATCTCGTTTACTTTTCCGTGACCTTTGTGGGATTTCGGCGCAATATCATGCCGGATACCTGATTTTGGACTTGCGCATTGCCGCAGTTTTCGCTATACTCAATAGAAGAAAAAGGACAGGAGAATTGAGGGCAGAGCGATGAGCGACAAATGGCAGGATTTCGGCAGGAAAGCAGACGACGCAGAAGCGGGCGGCGGTTTCCGCTTCCCGGATGCGGGATCGGACGAGGATCTGAAAGAGGCAGCGGAAGCGTTTGACCGGGAGGAAAATGAGCAGGATATGTCAGTGTTTGCGGCGGATGCGAAGAATACCGGAACGGACGGGGCGGAGGAGCGCAGGCGCCGGCGGGAGGAGTCGAGAAAGCAGCAGAAGGAGATCCGGCACAGAAAGCTACTGCTGCAGTACGGGATTGCCGGCGGCGTTCTCCTTGTGAGCCTTGTGGTTTTTGCCGCTCTGCTTATTTCGAATTTCAGGAAAGACAGAGACGATCCCAGACAGATTGCGGCAAAGAGCGAGAAGCCGGGCATTGCCGATGTGACGGAGCCGACGGAGACGGAGGATGCCGCAGCGGTTCCTGTCTTTTATTATGAGGCCCATCTGACCGACACAACCGGCGGATTTGCAGAGAGCGTGGTGAGCGAGAATGGGATACTCATTGATGTGGAGACCGGGGACATACTGGCCCAGAAGGGGGCATTTGAACGGATAAGCCCGGCGTCCATGACGAAGATACTGACGGTGCTTGTGGCGGCGGAGCATATCACACCGGAGCAGCTGGACGACACCTTTACGATGACCATCGACATTACGGATTACAGCTACCGCAACGGCTGCAGCAACGCTGGTTTTGAGGTGGACGAGGTGCTCACGGTGCGGGATCTGTTTTACGGCACGATACTTCCGTCCGGGGCGGACGCAGCGGTGGGGCTTGCGACCTACGTGGCCGGCTCCCAGGAGGCCTTTGTGGAGCTGATGAACGAAAAGCTGGAGGAGATGGGACTTGCCGGGACGACAAACTTTACAAACTGTGTGGGTCTTTATGATGAGAATCACTACAGCACGGCCTACGATATAGCGATGATTATAAAGGCGGCGACGGACAACGAGTGGT
>CATJJD010000356.1 GCA_949740385.1 uncultured Lachnospiraceae bacterium | reverse complement strand
TGTAAAATATGAATCTAACAAAAATAAGCAGGCAGACAATCGCTGTCTACCCGCTTTATTTGACATGTCTAAAAAATCGGCTGTGAATAGTAACATATTTTTCGGGAAATTTTGAAAAAAGACTTGACATTGTGTTTCGGCATTGTTATAATTCGATTCACAACAAAAGAGGTGATGCATATTGAATGCGATGCAGACTGCATCGGAGCTGACACTGTACACGGTCGTAGGCGTGGCGGTGATTCAGGACCTTCAGTCCATGAAGATCAGTAACCGGCTGATTATCACAGGACTGGTGTTATCGTTGGTGTTCGGAATTTTTTCTGGGCGGACATCACAGATCTTATATATTCTGCTGAATATATTCTTTCCGGTTATCGTGTTATATATCCTGTATCTTACCGGCGTGCTGGGAGCCGGAGATATCAAGCTTTTTTCCGTAATAGGTGGTTTTACAGATTTTCATATTCTGACGAGATGTATGCTGGCGGCTTTTATTGCCGGGGCTGTTATATCTGCAGTCAGGTTGCTGCACAACCGCAGTTTAAAGCGCAGTCTGATGAGAGCGTTTCTGTATATGCAGGGACTGTTTGGGGGACAGCTGTGCTCGTACCGTGAATTTTCAGACGAGGACAACCGGATGCATTTTTCTGTTGCGATCTGGATTGGGCTGCTGATTGCAAAGGCGGGATTTTTGTCGGACAGTTTTTTTTGACAGAGAGGAGCGTACATGAAACGGATTCGATTGGGGGTATGGATTGCTGACCGTGAATTTATGGATCGGTTCACGGGCTGTCTGGCCAGGCATTACCGGCAGTTTGAGCTGCATATTTACAGCGGCATGGAGCATGTGAGGGCCTCTGCGGCAAATCTTGACGCGGTGCTTCTGGAGGGAGTGAGGGCTGAGGAGATGGGAGCAGGGCTGCCAGTGCCCGTCGTCTGTCTCCGGGATGCCGAACAGGAAATACAGTCCGCCGCAGAGGAGGGAGGTATGTATTTGACAGAGAAATATCAGGATGTAAACGGAATTGTGGATGAGATTATGCGGCACATCGGGGAGGAGATACGAAATGTGACGGAAACGGGGGATCTGCCGACGAGAGCCAGGACGCTTGCAGTGTACTCCCTCTCGGAAAATGAGTACCAGCTTCCGCTGGCCGTTACGCTTGCTTCCATTCTCGGAGAACAGGAGCGTGTACTTCTTTTGGACCTGCAGGAGAACAGCGGATTTTCACAGCTGATCGGCGATCCCTTTGAGGCGGGGCTGGAGGAGCTTCTTGTGATGATGGAGGGCGGTAAATTTTCCCAGAACCGCATGACGGCCTGTATCGGCCATCTGGACCGGCTGGACTATGTCTATCCGGCGGGAAACACCGAGTGTCTCTGCGAGAGCTGCGCGTCCACTTACCGGCAGATCATAAGTGTTCTGACCCGGGAGATGGGGTATCACACGGTGATATTGAATCTCGGTTCCCGCTTCACCGGATTTTTTGAGGTGCTGGCGGAGTGCCAGGAGGTCTATCTGTTAAAGAGCCGGGTGGGACCCGGCAGGTGGAGGCAGAAGGAGTTTACGGAGGAGATGGAAAAGCACGGAGTACCGCAGCTGAGAGAGCACATCCGGGAGATTGCGGTTCCGATGATTACGGGCTCTGCCATAAGCTGTGAACGGCTGATTGAACAGTGGAAGTGGAATGACATCGGAGACAGCATCCGAAGAATGATGCCGGAGGCGGCAGACTGTGGATGATAAAACGGCAGAGATTCGGACGCTTGTGCTGGAGCGCATGGATCTCTCCAGGGACATGAGCGATCAGGAGATCGCAGATCTGATCGGAGCGGTCTCGTCGCAGGTACTGCGGGAAAATTATCTGTCCGTGCGGGAGCGGGTGAGGATCGAGCAGAAGGTTTTCAACTCCCTGCGCAGGCTCGACGTTCTGCAGGAGCTGCTGGACGATCCGGAAGTGTCGGAAATTATGGTGAACGGGCCGAAGCATATCTTTTACGAGAAGAACGGCTGTATGGAGGAGTGGGATCAGACCTTCTCGGACGAGGAAAAAATGCACGATGTGATTCAGCAGATTGCAGGCAGACATAACCGGGTGGTAAATCTGTCAAGCCCCATTGTGGATACTCGTCTGGCGGACGGCTCCCGGGTAAATATTGTCTTAAACCCCATATCCATCGACGGCGCGGCAATCACAATACGGAAATTTCCAAAAAATCCCCTTGACATGAAAAATCTCATAGAGCGGCAGGCAGTCAGCCGGGAAGCGGCGGAGTTTTTGAAGGCTCTGGTGCAAAACCGTGTCAGCATTCTGATCTCCGGCGGTACAAGCTCCGGAAAGACTACCTTTTTGAATGCACTCTCCCAGTATATTCCGACGGCAGAGCGGGTGATTACCATTGAGGACTCGGCGGAGCTGCAGATTCAGGGTGTGAAAAATCTCGTCCGGCTGGAAACGCGCAATGCCAATATGGAGGGTGTTGCCGCAATCACCATCCGGGATCTGATCCGCTCGGCGCTGCGGATGCGGCCGGATCGGATTGTTGTGGGAGAGTGCCGGGGAGCGGAGGCGTTCGATATGCTTCAGGCGTTAAATACCGGGCATGACGGCGGACTTTCTACGGCCCATGGCAATTCCTGCCGCGACATCCTGGGGCGTCTTGAGATGATGGTTCTCATGGGGATGGAGCTGCCCCTTGCGGCGGTGCGGCAGCAGATTGCCTCGGGTATTCAGGTGATTGTACACCTTGGCAGACTGCCCGACCGAAGCCGCCGGGTGCTGGAAATTGCGGAAATCGTCGGAATCAGAGACGGTGAGCTTATGCTCCACACGCTCTATCAGCTTAAGCCGCAGCGGGATGGCTGGCTTCTTGAGAGGACGGGCAGCCTGCAGAATGAGAAATGTGCGAAACTGGCGGGAGGGGGATATGGATTATCGAAGGTACCGACTTAGTGGGAAGGAGCTGGCAAAATGTATCGGCATGACGGCGGGAGTGTCCGCAGTGATAGCTTATCTGTTCTATGACAGTGTATGGGGATTGCTGCCTGCGCCGTTTATTTATCTGATTTTATACCGGTATTTTGTGGAGGAGGGGAAAAAGAATGTGCAGGATCAGCTTGCCAGGGAATTTCTGGATGTGCTTCGAACGGTCAGCGCCGCCCTTCTTGCGGGAATGTCGATGGAAAATGCCTGGATTCTTGCAGGAAAGGAGATCGGAGAGCTCTATGGCGAGCAGTCCGTTATGGGGCGGGAGCTTGCAGAGATCAACCACTCCGTGAAAGTCAGTGTCCCGCTGGAAAAGCGGCTGGAGGATCTGGCAGAGAGGTCGGGAAATGCGGACATTGTAAGCTTTGCGGAGGTGTTTGCCTTTGCGAAGCGAAGCGGCGGAAACTTTGTGGCAATTATGGAGGGGACAGCGAACCACATACGCGCCCGCTATGATACGGAGCGGGAAATTCAGGTTCTGGTGGCCTCTAAACGGATGGAGCAGAAGGTTATGAACGTAATGCCGATATTTATTCTTGCCTATCTGAAGCTGACTTCCGACGGATTTCTTGATGCGCTTTACGGCAATGCTACGGGAATTCTTTTCATGAGCGGATGTCTGCTGGCATACGGAGCCGCTTTGCTGCTTGCCGGAAAAATACTGCGCATTCGCATGTGACAGGCATTCAGGAGAAGGAGGGAACGATGGAAAACAAAAGGCAGGTGCTGGCGGCCGCCGCGGTATGTACACTGCTCCCTGTGCTGGCCTGGTTTTTGCAGAGCGGTGAACAGACGCTGGATGAGAAGAACCGTATTGCAAGGGCGAGGCCGGGAGAGGGGAGCACCTTTGTTGAGCTGAAGCTGGACGCAGAGGGTGTGCTGGACGGCTATGACTATGAGCTTGAGGTTGCAGATATGTCGCTTACGGAGGCGGAGGCGGACGCAGCCTTTGCGGCGGCAAAAGAGGAGATTGATGATACCTTCTATGCCGCGGGAAATACTGCCGACCGTGTGACTGATGCGGTTAATATGAGAGGTGTATACGCAGACGGGCTTGTGGAGGCCGGGTGGACGCTGGACAGCTACACGTATATGGATGTGGACGGCAGTCTGACAGGAGATCTGATTCCGGAGGATGGCGTCGTTGTACAGGCCGCCGCAGAGCTTGCCTGCGAAAGATTCCGGGAGAGCTACTGTTTTTCTTTTCAGCTGTTTCCGGCGGAGCGAACGCCGGGGGAGGAGCTGCTCATGCATGTGGCCGCAGCGCTGGAGGAGGAACAGGGGAAGGAGGGAAAGGCGTATCTGACGCTCCCTTCGGAGGTGGACGGCCATGCGCTGCAGTGGACGCAGGCAGAGCAGAATCCGGTTGTGCAGGTGCTTCTTTTTGAGGCTGTCATCCTTGTTCTCCTCTGTATGGTGAAACAGGAGAGGAGGAAGCAGCAGGAGAAGCAGCGAAAAGATGAGATGATGCTGGACTATGCGGAGGTTGTCAGCAAGCTGTTGATTTTACTGGGCTCCGGCATGTCATTAAAACAGGCATGGAATCAAATTTCCGCTCGATATATTGACAAGAGGCAGAAAAATCAGAATGCAAAGCGCTATATTTATGAGGAGATGGCCGTCACAAACTATGAGATTCTGGACGGCGAGAGCGAGCGGACTGCCTACCAGAGATTCGGAGAACGAACGGGGCTGGGGCCGTATTATCGGTTAATTCGGATATTGCTGCAAAATTTACAGACAGGGAGCAGAGGGCTCTGCCAGATGCTGGAGCAGGAGTCGGCGTCTGCGCTGGAGGAGCGAAAGGCGCTTGCAAAAAAGCTGGGCGAGGAGGCGGGAACGAGAATGCTTCTTCCTCTCATGATGATGCTCGGCATCGTTATGGCAATTATTATGGTCCCTGCAATACTGTCATTTAACGCATAAGGAGGAAAAATTATGTTAGGATTTAAAAATTTCTTATTAGATGAGGACGGAGTGGGCGTCGTGGAAATGATATTGATTATCGTGGTGCTGATCGGGCTTGTACTGATTTTTAAAAAGCAGCTTACTAAGATCGTTCAGGATATATTTAAGACGATTGAGAGCGAGGCGGGTAAGGTGAACGGATGAAGCAGAAGGGAAGCATTACGGTTTTTGCGGCTCTCTCGATCATGCTGGTGGCGCAGCTTCTGTTTACCTTTCTGGAGGCGGCGAGAAATATCGAATTTTACAGAGTGCTGCAGATGAACACGGATTCGGCACTGGAATCCATGTTTGCAGACTATGTGTTTCCTCTGTGGGATGATTACCGGATACTCGGTGCGGCCGCTGCCGACAGCAGCGGTCAGCTCTCCTTCAACAACCGGGAGGCAATGCTTCGAGGTATCAGCAATTCCAGTCTGGGGGGCAAAAGCGGAACTCTGGGGCTTACTGGCAGCAGTCTGCTGACGGCGGATACGGTGGATATTGTATTTGAGGAGTATCTGCTTCTGACGGATCAGGGAGGCAGAGTTTTTCAGGCGGCGGTGACTTCGTATATGAAGCATAATCTTGTGTACGAGACTGCAAAAACGATTTACAGCAGCTATGAGGCTGTTCGGGATATGCGGGACAGCTATGGAGATCAGAGCTCTTCCATAACGGATGCGCTTGCGGCAATTGAAAGTGCAAAGGAGAGCGAGGACAGTGCGCCTTCTTTATCGCGAAAGGGGACGGCTCGGGGTGGCGGTTTACAGGAGCCGGACAGCGAGACAGAGGACAATCTGCTCACCTCGGTTGTCGAGACGCAGAAGACCGGGATTCTTGCGCTTGTGCTGCCTGAGAAGGATTCGGTTTCCGGAGCCCGCATTGATCTGGACCAGACGGTGTCGCACCGTGCCCTCTGTGAGGGAACCGCCAGTGAGACAGTAAGCGGCGGCTGGTACGATCAGGTTTTGCTGAATCAGTATCTGGTTACTTATCTGAGTGACTATACGGATGGGGCGGAGAACCGCGGACTCAATTACGAGCTGGAGTATCTGATCGGGGGGAAGGCGGAGGATAAGGCGAACCTGAGAATTGTGACAGCGGAGATACTGGCACTCCGGGAAGCGCTCAATCTGGCGGCTCTGGCCGCATCGCCCGGGAAGCAGGCGGAGGCTCTTTCGATGGCGATGGTTCTGGCCGGTGCGACGGCAAACCCGGTCATTGTGGAGGCCGTCAAATACGGAATACTGGCCGCGTGGGCTTATGCGGAGAGTGTGCTGGATCTTCGCACGCTGCTGCAGGGAGGAAAGATCGCTGTCTGCAAAAGCGATTATGACTGGACGTCGAACTTAAGTGCGGTGCCCTCTCTGCTGTCCGGATGGAGCCAGGCGAAGAGCAGTGAGAGGGGAATTACATACCGGGATTATCTGAGACTGCTTCTCTTTTTTCACAGCTGCGACAGACTTGCCATGCGCGCAATGGACGTGCAGGAGGCCGCAGTCCGGCTGAAACCCGGTTACGAGAATTTCCGGATGGACTGTCTGGTCTGTGGAACAAAGGTATCCGCGACATACGAGTATGTTCCGATATTTTTCGGGTTTGTGACGCTGCCTGGGGTGGGCCATGACCGTATCCGCATCAGAAACAGTGCAGAATATACATATCTATTATGAAAGGCAGGTGCAAAAGTGTGTCTCTTTGTAAGCATTCCTCTAAATCTTCAGACGATAAAACCATACAATTTCTCCCGGAATCCAAAGATAAACAGCGCAGAGAGACACACTTTTGCGCCTGCATGGACAAGAATCGCTACCGGGGATCTTATACGCTGGAGGCGGCGGTAATACTGCCTCTTGCAGCGGGGTTTTTTGTTGCAGTTCTCTTTTTCTTCCGCATTCTGCAGATTCAGACAGGCGTGCAGCAGGCGCTTACCCTGGCCAGCAGAAAGACGGCATGCGCTGCGAGCGTTGTGGATTCTCATGCGGCGCTTCTGATCTCTGCAGAGATGTATATGGCGGGGGAGGCGGCTTCCTGTTCGTATGTGGACCGGTACGTGGCGGGCGGAATGACAGGAATCTCACTTCTGCGTTCGGATTTTGAGGGCGACTATGTAGATGTAAGGGCAGATTATTTTATTAAATTACCAATTAACTTTTTTGGTCTGCAGAAAATTGCTGTGACACAGAGCAGCAGGAGCCGGAAATGGACCGGTGACCGGGACGGGAGCGCCGCTGCGGAGGACTATGTGTATATTACGGAGAACGGCAGAGTCTACCACCGAAGCCGGGGCTGTTCGTATCTTGACCTGAGTATTCGTGCCATTGCCAGCGGTCAGGCGGACGTAAGCCGCAATAAAAACGGAGGCAAATACTACGCGTGTTCCAGATGCGCGGCAAATAATTCTGATACAAATGCAGTATATATTACCGATTACGGAACCGTCTATCATAAAAGCTTATCCTGCAGCGGGTTGAAGAGGACTGTGTATATGGTTTTGCTGTCCGAGGTGGGAGGAAAGGGAGCGTGTTCAAAATGTGGAAGTCCATAATTGTTGCTTTGAGTCTGGGATATTTCAGTGTTGAGGATATTCGAAAGAAGGAAATAGGAGGACTGCCCCTTGTTCTGACGGCTATTGTCGGAATTGTTCTGGCAGCGGGAGAGGGCATTCCAGGAGACTGGCATGTGCTTGTGCGGTTTGCTCCGGGCCTTTTCTGCCTTTTGCTCGGATGGGCAACCGGGGAGGGGATCGGATACGGCGACGGGCTGATGATTCTATGCCTCGGCTGTTTTCTCGATCTGGAGCAGCTTCTTGGCGTATGCTTTGCGGCTCTTGTCCTTGCGGGCGTTTTTGCCCTTGTTCTGCTGTTTGGGTTTCACAGGGGAAGAAAGAGCAGAATGCCCTTTGTGCCTTTTCTTCTGGCAGGGTACGGAATTATGCTTCTGACATAGAACGGTGTTGCGGGAAGGGAAATGAGATGATGACGGGAGGATGTATGTATGAGACGGTGGAGAGCCAGCTATACGGTGGAAGCGTCCATTATTGTGTCGGTCATGCTGGGTGTGTTTGCGCTTGCCATGCAGAATGGAATTGCGATGTATGAAGAGATTAAGAATCAGCAGGGGATTGGATTAGAGCTGTGTGAGGTGAAGGAATTTTATATGTACCAGACATTGGGGGAGATTGTGAAGGATGAATCATGAAATCGTATATGAGAGAACGGTGGCCGGAAGCTACATGAAGATTTCTGCGCCGGATGATGCGGGGCTGGACGAGAGACTGATACTGCACCGAAAGCTGCCGGGCACGCTGCCGGTGGAGAAGGCATATGTGGATGGGAAAGGCCAGTACTGGTACAATATATCGGGCAGACAGTCACTGGACATGTACTGTCAGGTAAAGGAGATCGGGGCGGAGCTGATTGAGAAGCTTGCGGTCAGTCTCTGCAGCGAGTTGGATATTCTCGATCGAAATCTGGTGCAGGGGAGTTGTCTGGTGCTCGACCCGGAAATGATATTTATTGCAAATGTCAGTCAGGAGTTCATATTTATGCTGTACCCTGGAAACGGGACGCCGGCGGAAACGGGGTTTCGGCAGCTGATGGAGTATCTGCTGACAAAGATCAGTCACAGAGATCAGGCGGCGGTGCGCATTGCATACAATATCTATGACATTACGCTGACGGACGGATACTCTATCATGGATGTCCGCGAGGCGGTTATGGCAGCGCGACGTCAGGAAACGAAGAGGGAGACAGAGAATTTATGCGCTGTGCCGGAGAGGACGAAGGACGCAGAGGAGAAAACGGCGCGGAGCGAACCGGAAACGCCGCCTGTGAAAAAATCCGGTCTGCGGAAAAATCGGCTTCGGGAGCGGGCGGAAAAAGAAAACAGAGAGAGCCTGTGGAGAAAGCTGCTCATATATGTGAAGAAGGCACTCGGCTATCCGACCGCGCCTGCGGCAAAAAGGGCCGGAGATAAGGGCGGCAGCAGAAAGCGGGAGTCACGTCGTCCGGTTTTGGCGCATACGCCGCAGGAGGACAGCATTGTATATCCGGACGAAGAGCTTCTTCTGCCGCAGGAGGAGATTCACCCGACAGTCTGTCTGTCCGGCGGTCCGGGTACGCTGCAGGGTGTGCTGCTCTATCAGGGGAGCGGGCCGCTGCAGGACATACGCATTGAAGGGGACACCTTGAAAATCGGGTATGGGGGAGAGGCGGATGTGCGTATAGCGGACGATACGATAAGCCAGATGCACGCCCGCATAGACCGGGAGGGCTGTTTCTATTATATAGAGGATTTAAATTCCACAAATGGGACCTACGTCAACGATGAGATGCTTGCATACCGGGAACGGAGGCTGCTGCAGGTCAATGATGTGGTGCGGTTTGCCAATCTTCGCTATCGTTTTTGCTAATATCTGGAAAATTTTGAATAATCGTTGCATTTGTATTCGACAGCTTTTATAATCTTCCATAAAAGAGTACCGGAAACGGATGGGTGAACGATGGAGAAAAAATTTTCTGCTGTGCCGGCCATGACATTTTCGCTGGCTGCGATCAATGTAATCGCATTTTTTGTTCTGGAACTGATGGGGGATACGCTGGACACCGAATTTATGATGCAGATCGGAGCGGTGTATCCGGATCTTCTTGCCAAAAAGGGTGAATACTGGCGACTGTTTACCGCGACCTTCATGCATTTTGGTTTTGAGCATCTTTTGAATAATATGTTGATTCTGCTCTGTGCGGGGGCGATTCTGGAGAGAGCGCTGGGGCATGTGAAATATCTGATTCTGTATCTGTGCGCCGGTATCGGCGGTAGCACGCTGTCCTTTCTGCAGATGTTAAGAAGCGGAGATTATGCCGTATCGGCGGGAGCTTCCGGAGCCATATTCGGAATTGTCGGCGCGCTTTTGTGGATTGTAATAAGACACAGGGGGCGCTATGAGACGCTGACGGGAAAAGGGCTTGTCTTTATGATCGTGATCACTCTTTACTATGGAATCAGCACCGGCGGGATCGACAATTGGGGACATATCGGCGGACTTGCGATGGGTTTTCTGCTTGGTGCGCTGTTGTATCGGAAAACATAAAACCAGTTGATTTTGGCGGACAAAAGCCATATACTTAATACATAAAAAAGAATCGGAGGAAGAGGGGAACGAATGTTCCGGGAAGGTTGCTTATGAAGATCAATGTATATTATGGAGGAAGAGGCTTTTTAGACGATCCTACTTTGTATGTACTGAATAAGATGGAGGAAGTGTTGAGGGAGCTGCGCGTGAATGTGGAGCGCTGCAATATTTACGAGCACAAAAATGAGATTGCGACGCTGCCGCAGACCTTTAAAGATGCGGACGGCATTATTCTTGCGACGACAGTGGAGTGGCTTGGCATCGGAGGATATATGCAGCAGTTTCTGGATGCCTGCTGGCTGTACGGGGATAAGGAGCGCATCAGCACAACGTACATGCAGCCGATTGTCATGTCTACTTCATACGGTGAGAGAGCCGGAGAGCTGACACTCGCCAACGCCTGGGAGATACTGGGCGGGCTTCCGTGTCCGGGACTGTGCGGCTATGTGGAGGATCTTGTCACCTTTGAGATGAACAAAGAGTACAATCTGATTATCGAGAAGAAGGCGGAAAATCTGTACCGGAC
>CATJJD010000355.1 GCA_949740385.1 uncultured Lachnospiraceae bacterium | reverse complement strand
GCAGTAACATGTACATGCTGCGAAATAATATAATCTTTCCACCCTGACAGGGACGGTCTTTAACCGTCCCTAAAAGCTGCATGTAAAACAATAAAAAATTTATTGAAAAATTCTGAAAAAGTGATACAATTCATACGACAGGAATCATGTAACGGAAAACAACAGAGGATAACAGTATGGCGAATACGAACGAATTGCTGAACCGTATCAACAACAGCTACAGTTCGATGAGCAAAGGGCAGAAGCTGCTCGCAACCTATATAACGGACAATTACGACAAGGCGGTGTTTCTGACGGCGGCCAGGATGGGGGAGACCGTGGGCGTCAGCGAATCCACCGTGGTGCGGTTTGCCACCTATCTGGGATACCGGGGCTACCCGGAATTTCAGAAGGCGCTGGAGGAGCTTGTGCGGAACAAGTTAAACTCCATTCAGCGCATGGAAGTCACCTACGGCCGGATCAGCCAGTCGAAAATACTTGAGACCGTCTTACAGTCCGACGCGGACAAGATCAGGACCACACTGGAGAAAATCGATCACAACGCCTTTGAGAGCGCCGTCTCCACCATTCTCGATGCCCGAAACATCTACATCGTCGGCATTCGAAGCTGCGCGCCCCTTGCCAGCTTTCTCGGCTTTTATCTGAATCTGATGTTCGACAATGTGCATCTGCTCACTACAAACAGCGCCAGCGAGCTCTTCGAGCAGATGGTGCGCATCGGCAGGGAGGACGTGATTATCGGCATCAGCTTTCCCCGCTACTCCATGCGGACATTAAAGGCGCTGGAGTTTGCCAACAACCGCAGCGCCAAGGTGATCACCATCACCGACAGCGTCCACTCGCCCATGAACCTGTACTCCTCCTGCAACCTGATCGCGGACAGCGACATGGCCTCCATCGTGGATTCGCTCGTTGCGCCCCTTTCCGTCATCAACGCCCTGGTGGTGGCCCTTTGCATGAAAAAGCAGGATGAAGTGGCCCAGACACTCTCGATGCTGGAGGACATATGGGACGAGTATCAGGTGTACGAAAACGACGAGATCGACTACGTGGACGATTCCATCAAGGTGCATTACGCAAAGCTAAAGGAGGAAGAGTGAAGACTGTGATTGTTGTGGGAGGCGGCGCGGCCGGGATGATGGCAGCGTATGCCGCGGCAAAAAACGGCTGCCCGGTGACGCTTTTGGAGCAGAATGAAAAGCTCGGCAAAAAATTATACATAACCGGCAAAGGCCGCTGCAACCTGACAAACGCCGGGGATATGGAGGACCTCTTCGCAAACGTCATGAGTAACCCGAAGTTTCTCTACAGCGCGTTCTACACCTTCGACAACATGCAGACCGTAGAATTCTTCCGACAGCAGGGCCTGCCGACGAAGGTGGAGCGGGGGCAGCGGGTGTTTCCGGTCTCGGACCGGGCCTCGGACGTAACCGCAGCCCTTACAGGAGCGCTTAAGCGGACTGGCGTAAAGGTGCGGCCAAACACCCGGGTGCTTGAGCTTCTTACGGAAGAAACAGGGGAGGGAAAGCGCATCCGCGGGGTACGGCTGGATTCCGGCACCGAGGAAGCTTCCGCCGTCATCGTCGCAGCCGGCGGGTGTTCCTATCCGTCCACCGGCTCCACCGGGGACGGCTGCCGGATGGCGGAGGCATGCGGCCACCGGATCGTGCCCCAGACTCCGTCACTGGTTCCCCTTCTTATAGAAGAGGAGTGGGTGAAAACGCTGCAGGGGCTGTCCTTAAAAAACGCCGCAATCGCGGTGTACGACAGGAAAAAGAAGCTGTACACGGATTTCGGGGAGATGCTGTTCACCCACTTCGGTGTCAGCGGCCCCATGATACTGTCCGCCACAGGCAGGCTTACGGCGGAGCAGCTGGCAAAAAGGCTGACACTCACCGTGGATTTAAAGCCCGCGCTGGACAACGCACAGCTGGACGCCCGCATTCTGCGGGACTTTGAGGAGGGAAAAAACCGGCAGTTTAAAAATTCCCTGAACCGGCTCCTACCGGCAAAGCTCATCCCGGTTGTGCAGCAGCTGAGCGGCATTCCGCCGCAGACTCCGGTCAACAGCATCACGAGGGAGAGCCGCCGCAGGCTCACGAACCTCATAAAGGGGCTGACCATGACCATTACCGGCACGAGAGGCTTTGGCGAGGCGATCGTCACAAAGGGAGGCGTGTCCGTGAAGGACGTAAACCCCTCCACGATGGAATCCAGGCTTGTGAGAGGGCTCTACTTCTGCGGCGAGACGCTTGACGTGGACGCAAAAACCGGCGGCTACAATCTGCAGATCGCCTGGTCCACGGGCTATCTTGCGGGAATTTCGGTACCGCCAGCCTTATAAAACATGTATAAAACTGCAGACTTGGAGGAATACTATGACGTACAACATTGCAATAGACGGTCCTGCGGGGGCCGGAAAGAGCACCATCGCAAAGCGGCTGGCAAAAGAGCTGGATTTCATCTACGTGGACACCGGGGCGATGTACCGGGCGCTGGCCTGCCATGTGCTGGCCTGCCAGGTTTCGCCGCAGGACGAAGACGCCGTGGCGAAGGCCTGCGAGGGCGCTGAGGTGACAATCCGTTACGAGGGCGGCGCTCAGCAGGTTATCTTAAACGGAGAAAACGTAAACAGCGTGATACGGACCGAGGAGTCCGGAAACACCGCCAGCGTCATAAGCGCTTACCCTGCGGTCCGGGCGAAGCTTCTCTCACTCCAGAGACAGCTGGCAGAGAGAGAGAATGTCATCATGGACGGGCGGGACATCGGAACCGTCGTGCTGCCGGACGCGGACGCAAAGATCTACCTCACCGCCAGCACCGCGGTCCGGGCGAAAAGGCGCTTTGACGAGCTTGTGGAAAAAGGGCAGACGTGCAGCCTTTCGGAGATCGAGAAGGACATCGAGGACCGGGATTACCGGGACATGCACCGGGAGATTTCCCCCCTCACCCAAGCAAAGGACGCCGTG
>CATJJD010000354.1 GCA_949740385.1 uncultured Lachnospiraceae bacterium | reverse complement strand
GGTTGGAAATATGGAGGAGACGGAGTACCAGGAATATGTGGGACAGGTGAGAAATTTTGCGCCCTTGCTTCGTAATGGTTACTTTATTAAAAAATTTCTGATAGATGCAATTCAGATGCTGTTGCGGGCAGATATGCGCCATCTCCCGATACCGCATACCGTTTTAGCGGAGAAAAAACAGGATTCGCTGTTTGGAGGGAAGAAAATAAATGTCATGGATATGCAGGAAACATTAGCATATGTAAATGACAGGAAGATATCGGTGGCCCGTTTCGGGGACGGGGAAATAGATTTAATGACGGGGCATTCCATCCCTTATCAGGATTATGATCAGGTGTTGGCGGAAAGGTTGAAGAAAATCATTACCATGCCGGATAATGAGAAATTATTGGTGTGCCTTCCGGATGTTTTTGGGAGGCGGGAGCGATATACTGCTGAATGTAATTCCTTTTGGTCTGGTCATCTGGAGCGTTATCATGATTTTTATAAAGAGATTTTATCCAGTAAAAAGCATTATGGCAGCACTTTTCTTTCGCGGCCGTATATAGACTTGGCTGACAAATCAGTATCCGGAGAACACTTCTGGAATTTGAAAGAATTTTTTACGGACAAGGATATATTGATTGTAGAAGGAGTCTATTCACGGTCAGGTGTGGGAAACGATCTGTTCGAGGGAGCTAGATCGGTAGAACGGATTATCTGCCCATCTCGAAATGCATATAGTAAATACGGTGTGATTTTGGACGTAATCTGTAAATATGGGGAGAATAAGCTGATTCTGCTTATGTTAGGACCTACGGCGAAAGTGTTGGCTTATGATCTTGCTTGTGAGGGGTATTGGGCGGTAGACATTGGACATATTGATTCGGAATATGAGTGGTATAAGAAAGGGGTTACTCAAAAAATTAAACTCAGTAATAAGCACACAGCGGAATTTAATTTTGATGAATATATTGATTTACAAAACGATGCTGTTTATACCGGAGAAATAGTGGAGATGTTGACCGATTAATGTTTAGAACATATTGCGCCAATATGAGCGCTTTTTGCTAATGTTGTATGTACAATGTTACTATAAAACGGCAAAGCCACGAATCGTGATGCATCAGGATAGAATGGGAGCATAGATATGAAAACATATATTACACGGATTAACGGATGGTCATTACGGGACAAGTCCCATTATATGCAGCATATGGTTGCCGAGGCAGCTCACCAGCTGGGCTGTAGGGAGATGGGGATTTATCGATATTACGCAGAAGACGAAAGCGGGGAGAGCCTGAGCAGCAGGCTGGACGGGATTATTGCGGGTATCAACCGGGGCGATCTTGTCATCTGTCAGTTTCCTACAGGGAACGGCATGAGGTTTGAACATGCACTGGTGTTTCGCCTGAAGGCATACGGCGCCCGGATTGCGGTGCTGATCCATGAATTGGAGGCTCTGGCTGATGAGGGTAATAAATCTCTGCTGGGGAGTATTGTAGAACTGTACAATCAGGCGGAAGTACTGATTGTTCCAACTTATGC
>CATJJD010000353.1 GCA_949740385.1 uncultured Lachnospiraceae bacterium | reverse complement strand
TTCTGTGAAAAATCCGTAACAGCAAAAACCTCGTATCCATTTCCGGATAAAAGGATCTTTAGCTGTGCCTGTATGGCAGAATCATCTTCAACGATAAGTATTTTCTTCATAAAGATACCTCCCTGACACCCTATTATACTGTATCAGATAGTTTTTCTCAATCCGTATTGCAGAATAGCAATGAAACCAGTGAAAACTGTGAGCTGCTATCTGTCAGATTCCAGTGTGCTGTTTTACCGCACATGACCTTCGCGAAGGGGGTTATCACCGGCTCAGCCTTCCAGCAGGCTGATAACGCCCCGGATGCCAGGAAAACAGAACCCGTTTCCGTCAGACAAGCTCCGCTCTGCCCTCCGGCGGGCAGACAGGCCGCATCTTCCTCCGAAAACGCCGCCCTTTTCTCCCGCCGCCCCGCGCCGCTCACTGCTCTTTCCTGCTTACAATCTCCGCATCCTCATAATAAAAGTGGATAATGTCCTGCCAGCCCGCGCCGGCCTCTGCCAGACCGTTAGCGCCGTACTGGCTCATTCCGATTCCATGGCCGAAGCCGCCCCCTGAAAGCACCACCGTGCCGTCCTTCTGCTCCGCCACCTCAAAGCAGGCGGAAGGAACCGACCCGGGCGCCTTTCTGACGCTGCCGTCCGACAGCTTCACAAGGCTTACAAAATCCCCCAGGGCAAAGCGGATGTCGTTCTCTCTGTCGTAAGTCCGCTCGCCGTCCTCGAATACGACGGTCATGGACAGAATATAGCCAGAATCGCTCCGCTCGTTGACCTGAATCTTCTTAAGCCTGCCGTACTCCTCATCCTCCGCGGATTCTGCGGAAAGCTCCGCCGTCCAGCGGTAGTAGGGCGAATCACTGTCGTATGAATCAGGCGTTTTGCTTATAAACTCGTGGAAGCCGTCGCTGTCGGAGAGGTCGATGTCCTTCTCCTTCGTATTGTTTTTCGCCTTCAGGTATCCGGGGGAGGAGGCGTTCCACACTTCAAGATCCTCCGTGCAGCCCGGACTTGTGGAGTAATAATAGCAGTCGATCAGCTCCCCCTCGTAAGTGACCACAATGCCCTCCGTGTCGAAAACCGCCCGGTCCGTCACCTCCGAGGGCCGCGATGCGTGGTACACCTGATAAGAAGTGCTGTCGTCCAGATTCGCGCCGTACTGCGCATACACATGCCCCTGCATCTGCTTATACGCAAAGGTCCGGGCACAGACCGCCTGAGCCTTCAGGGCCTCATAGGAAAATGACGCGGGCATTTCCGACGGCGTGACATAGCGCAGATATGTCTCGATGGAAACCTCGTTGACAAGCACAAATCCCTCCTCGTACTTTCGAACAATAAAATCCCCCTCATACCCGTCGGTGACAGGATTTCCTTCGCTGTCGCAGAGGCTTAAGACGCCCTCCCCGGCACAGATTCGCATCTCCTCCCCGTCTTTTCGCTTCTTCATCATCTTTTTGACGTTCACAACGTCGCCGGCCTTTTTCGCCTTTCCGTCCGCCTCAAAGCCTTTGTCCCCGGTCAGGTACAGATTCGGGTAAAAAATATCCGATTTGTTTTTGATCAGCACACGAATGTTCTCAATCCCCTGTCCGCTCTCCGCAAGAATCGCGCAGGCCTCTCCCTCCGCCACAATAAGCCGGATCTCGGAGGTACCGATAATTAAGTCCGTCAGCTTTTTCTCCCCGGCAAAAGCGCCGTCCTTTATGACATAAACCGGAAGGTTTCCGGAGCAGGCAAAGGACTCGTAGCCGCTCACCTGCACAACCGTCTCCGTGTAGCGGTCCAGCTTCCCTTTCACCTCCGCCGTCTTCGCCTGCACCGAGCGGATTTCCCCGTCCTTCACCTCAATGTCGCAGACGCCGGTGTAGTCGCTGGCCAGCTTCCCCTTTAACGTGTACTCCTGCCCCTCGTGGCAGACAACGACGCGTCCGTCCCCGCAGGAAACCAGGTAGGCGTTGGAAAGCGTTCCGTTCTGCTTTCCGCCCTCCTCCTGTGTCCCGCCAAATCCCCGGACGCCGTTTGCGCGCCTGCTGTTCAAAACCGCAGCGCCCATCACCGCGGTGGCAAGCGCGACAACCGCGATTGTTGCCGCCCACTTTATGTACTCTCTGCTTCGCCTGCCCATATGCAACTGACTCCCCAATACTTTTTTCCGTTACTGTTATTATATGAAAAGCAGGGAGCCGCTGATGCAGCTCCCTTTGTCTTTCGTTCTCTATGCAGTTCCTTTGTGCTTTCCGTGAAGATCTTTTGTACTTCGAAGAAAGTCTTTCGTACTTTATGAGTCATTGGTATCTCAAAAATCTTACGTACTTCAAAGGCTCTTACGTATCTCAAAGGTATTTTCCTTCGCAAAAACCCAAGGTGCCGTTTCCCGCAATTTAGACTCCTAGCCAAAGCCAGGTGGGTGACCGCAGCTTACCTTCTGCCTTCCGCTGATTCGAGGCGGCCTGACATCCGATAAAATCATATAGGAATCCCGTTTCAAGTAAATGTAGGTTCTAAATAGCGGGATTGTCGAACATCCCAGGCTTTTGTTTTTTACAGCTCTTATTATACTTTAATATGTGTAAAATTTCAACCTTTAATTCGAAGCACTTTCTTCCAAATTTACCATAAAAGTATATAATTTTGCAAAAACATACAACAGGCGATTAATTTAAAGCTTCAACCAGCTTCTTAAGTGCTGCAAGAGCCTCATCCGGAAGCTTGTCGTAGCCTTCCTTCTTCACTGCGAAGTCCTCAACCGCCTGCACGCGGTTCTGCATTGCGCTCTTAAGCGCCGCGCGGTACTCCGGATCATTTAAGTCAGGCTTAAAGTCAGCCGTCTTGCCGGACCAGACGTACATAATCTCAACATCCTCGAAGTCTCCCCACTTCTCGAACTTCGCGCTGCCCTCGACGATGGTCTCAAGAATGCCAAGGGTATCCGCAGGCTTGCACTTCGTTCCCATGAAGTCTCCGGTATTTACGATGTA
>CATJJD010000352.1 GCA_949740385.1 uncultured Lachnospiraceae bacterium | reverse complement strand
TCTCCAAGCCCCGGCATCAGGTGAATCGTCATAAGCCCCGACCCGATGTCGACGCAGAGGACACAGTCCCGGATCGCGGGAACAAGCAGATCCTTCGCATTCTCCCGGCTGATTACATACACGTCGTTGGCTCCGGTCTGCAGCACGTCCGTCACTGTGCCAAGCTCCTCCCCCTCGTCCGACACGGCCGAAAGCCCGATTAAATCCGCGATAAAATACTCGCCCGGCTTTAACGGAACCGCCTGGTCTCTCGTGACAAAAAGCTTCGTCTGCCGCAGACGCTCCGCGTCGTCTCTGCTGTCAATTCCGCGAAATTTCAGTATGACCATATTTTTAGAAAACTTAACGGATGCAATCTCCGCCTTCGTCTGCGCTCTGCCGTCGTCCAGTATCACTTCTTTCAGCTTCGTAAAACGCCTGGCGTCGTCCGTCGTCGGGTACACCTTAACCTCGCCCCTTACGCCGTGCATGGATGTGATCACGCCGACCTGCAATAATTCTTCCATATCCATTGTCTCCCTGCAATCCGCCCTGCGGATAAAACTGTATATAAAATACGGTATAAAATAAGGAACACCGCGCAAATCTGCGCGGTGCGGTGGCGGCATCAGCCGCAGGATTTACTGCATAATCTCCACGATGACTTTCCTGTCTTCTTTTGAGGCAGCGGCTTTGACTACGGCGCGGATCGCCTTTGCGATGCGCCCCTGCTTGCCGATCACCTTGCCCATGTCAGACTGTGCAACACGTAATTCCAAAACAATTGCTTTCTCGCTCTTTGTCTCTGTCACTACAACCTCTTCCGGAGCGTCAACGAGTGATTTTGCAATTACTTCTACCAATTCTTTCATTACGTTCCTCTCTCAATCCTACTTCTCGATACCAGATGCCTTAAAGATTCTCGCGACCGTCTCTGTCGGCTGCGCACCGTTTGCCAGCCACTTCTTAGCCAGCTCAGCATCTACATGATACTCGCTCGGGTCCTTTGTCGGGTCATACGTTCCAATCTCCTCGATACATCTTCCGTCTCTCGGAGAGCGGGAATCTGCAACAACGATTCTATAGAAAGGAGCTTTCTTCTGTCCCATTCTTCTTAACCGGATCTTAACTGCCATGTTTTCACCTCCTACTTTTTCTTATCTATAACACAGGCCTGAATAAAACCTTTGTTAGCTGTCATATGCCTAAAACGGCAGTCCCTTAAGCAGGCTGCCCATTCCGCGGCGTCCCTTTTTCCCGCTCATGCCGGGCATCTGCTTCATCAGCTTTTTCGTCTGCTCAAACTGCTTTACCAGGCGGTTGACCTCCGCGATGTCCACGCCGGCCCCCTTTGCGATGCGGTTTCTTCTGCCGGGATTGAGCAGATTCGGATTCCTGCGCTCCTGGGGCGTCATGGAGTTGATGATCGCCTCGATTCTCGCCATGTTTTTCTCCGCCTCGTCCGTGTCGATCTCCGGCATCTTACCGCCCATTCCCGGCATCATGCCCATGAGGCTGGCAAGACCGCCCATCTTCTTCATCTGGCTCACGGACTCCAAGTACATCTCGAAATCAAACTCGTTGCGCTTCATCTTCTGCTCGAGCTCTCTCGCCTTCTCCTCGTCCAGGTTCTCCTGCGCCTTCTCGATCATCGTCAGCACATCACCCATTCCAAGAATGCGTGACGCCATCCGGTCCGGGAAAAACTGTTCCAGGTCGGACAGCTTTTCGCCCATGCCCACGTACAGAATCGGCTTGCCCGTCACTGCCCGGATGGACAGCGCCGCCCCGCCCCGGGTGTCGCCGTCCAGCTTCGTCAGTATCACACCGTCGATGCCGATCTTCTCCTCGAAGGCGGACGCCACGTTCACCGCGTCCTGTCCGGTCATGGCATCCACGACGAGGATCGTCTGAAATACGTCCGCCGCCTGCTTGATCTCCGCAAGCTCCGCCATCATATCCTCGTCCACATGCAGCCGTCCCGCGGTGTCCAGGATCAGCACATTGTACTCCTTTTTCCTGGCATACTCCACCGCCGCCCTCGCAATGTCCGCAGGCTTTACCCGATCGCCCATGGAAAAGACTTCCACGCCCTGCTTCTCTCCGTTGATCTGAAGCTGCTCGATGGCCGCCGGCCGGTACACGTCAAGGGCCGCAAGGCACGACTTTTTCCCTCTGCTCTTCAGCTTTCCCGCAAGCTTTGCGGTAGTCGTGGTCTTTCCGGCTCCCTGAAGCCCCGCCATCATAATGACGGTCAGCTCCCTGCCCGGCCGAAACGCCGTCTCCGCCGTCTCGGAGCCCATAAGGCGGACCATCTCCTCATTGACAATCTTGATGACCATCTGCCCCGGATTCAGTCCGTTCATCACATCCTGGCCGATCGCCCGCTCCTGCACGTCTTTGATAAACTGCTTCACAACGCGAAAATTCACATCCGCCTCCAGAAGCGCCATCTTTACTTCCTTAAGTGCCGTCTTCACATCGTCCTCGGTCAGACGCCCTTTACTGCGCAGGTTCTTAAATACATTCTGCAATTTTTCGGAAAGACTGTCAAACGCCATCCTACAGCTCCTCCAATATCCGACCTGAAATCTGTTCGATCCGCTCCATGCACTCCGGCGATGTACCCTGCCCGCAGAGCCTGCGAATCTGTGTCACCTCGGACCTGATGCAAAGAAATCGGTCAACCAGGTGCAGCTTATCCTCGTAACCGGAAAGCTTGCGCTCGCACCGCTTCACCATGTCCGCCACACCCTGTCTGCTGATGCCCAGCTCCGCCGCAATCTCGCTTAAGGAGAGGTCGTTGCACACAAAATCACCGTACACCTGCCGCTGGCGCTCATTCAGAAGCTCTCCGTAAAAATCGAATAAATAGGTCTGTCTCAACTTTTCTTCCACATCAATCACCTTAGACAGGGTATCACATGCATCCGAAGTTGTCAAGTAATTTTTCTTTACAAACAGGACAAACGCATGAATGTTTATTCTCTTTATTATACCTTATTGTCAAGTCTTACAGACTTAATATCT
>CATJJD010000351.1 GCA_949740385.1 uncultured Lachnospiraceae bacterium | reverse complement strand
TATGTGCTGTCGGTCTATTCCTGCCAGAAAGACATGGCAAAACTAGAGGCGCGGATTCGCCGTACAAAGAACCGGGCGGTGCGGGACGCGGCGGAGGCGTATCTGGAGGCGCTGCGCCGGGCACTTCAGATGGCGGACGGTCTGGATGTTATTTTTGAAAAACACATGCCGGATCAGGCCGGAAAGTATATCGTGTTCTGTGCGAATGCAGAGCATATGCGGGAGATGATGGGGCTTGCGGCGGAGTGGTTCGGGAGAATTGACCGCTGTCCTCATATCTACTCGGTTTACGCGTCCGACCCGTCGGCCAGTCAGTCCTTTGCGGATTTTAAGGCGGATGGTGACAGAGAGCATCTGAAGCTCCTCTACTGCATTGATGCGCTGAACGAAGGGATTCATCTTGAAGACATCGACGGCGTGATTCTGCTTCGGCCAACGGTGTCGCCGATCGTGTTTAAACATCAGATCTGCCGGGAACCGGCGGCCAGCAGGAAAAGCAATGCGGTTATTTTTGATATCGTACTGAATATTAATAATCTCTACAGCATCGGCGCGATTGAGGAGGAGATGCAGACTGCGGCAGCGTATTACCGGTCGCTGGGCGAGGGAGACGAGATTGTGCAGGAGCATTTTCGGATTGTCGACGAGGTGCAGGACTGCAGGATCTTGTTTGAGAAGCTGGGAGAAGTACTGACCACATCCTGGTCGGTGATGTATGAGCAGGCGGAGAAATATTATCGGGAAAACGGCGATCTGGAGGTGCCGGCGCGGTATGTGACGGAGGAAGGATATTCTCTCGGGCACTGGATTTACAACCAGAGGTATGTGAGGAAGGGTGTGCTGGAGGGCACGCTGACGGAGGAGCAGATCGGGCAGCTGGATGCCATTGGAATGCGGTGGGAGGTGCTGGGAGACAGCGGCTGGGAGCGGAATTACCGTGCGGCGCTGTGTTATTTTAAGGAGCACGGCGATCTGGATGTCCCGGCAAAATATGTGACGAATGGAATTTCCCTGGGGCAGTGGCTGAGTACGATTCGGACCTGGGAGCGGTCCGGCTTGCACCCGAAGTACCTGACGCCGGAGCGGCGCGCACTGCTGGATGCCGCCGGCATGGTCTGGGACCGGACGGATCATCTGTGGGAGCGGAATTACCGCTCGGCCGTGTGTTATTTCGAGGAGCACGGGCATCTGGATGTTTCCGGGGATTACGTGGATGAAAAGGGCATCCGGCTGGGGGCGTGGATCGGACGGATGCGCAGGATGCGGAAGCAGATGTGCGAGGAGCGGGTGAGGTCGGACGAATGGCAGGGAGCGGAGCAGTCGCTGTGGAAGCAGATGTGTGAAGATCGGTCGAAGCCGGACGAATGGCAGGGAGCGGAGCAGTCGCTGCGGAATCGTGTGGCGTCTGCGGCGGATCGGCAGGTGCAGGAGTGGAACGAGGTCGGAGGAAGCCCGCCGGAGCATCGGGAGTGTCCGTGTGTGATGTTATATCCGAACAGTGATCTGCTGTCGCCGGAACAGATCCGCCGCCTGGATGCCATCGGTATGATCTGGCAGAAGCGCACCGACCGGAAATGGGAGAAATCCTTTCAGGCGGCAGCCGCTTTTTCCAGAGAAAACGGCGGCCTGCGCGTCCCGGTGGCTTACGTGACCGGCGGCATCAAGCTGGGCCAGTGGGTGCAGCGGCAGAGACAGCTGTACAAAAAAGGGACGCTGGGAGCAGACCGAATCCGGCGTCTGGAGGAAATCGGGATGGTCTGGGACAATGAGCCCTGGATGGTAAGATTTCACCTGGCGGAGCAGTACTATCGAAAAAACGGGACGTTAAATATTCCCCAGTCCAGCGTGACGGCCGGCTGCTGGCTCGGCAAATGGATTGTCACCCAGAAGCGCCTGCGTGACGCTGGAAAACTGACGCCGGAGCAGCAGGCGCTTCTGAGCAGGCTCCCGCTGGAGCAGGTGGGGGATAAGGATGCGCGCTGGCATCGGATTTATGAGGATGCGGCTGCCTACTACCGGAAAAACGGAAACCTGAAGGTTCCGCGGGAGTATGTGGGAGCCAGCGGCTGCCGTCTGGCGGACTGGATCATCCGACAGAGAGGAAGCCGGAAGCGTGGAGAGCTGTCGGAGGAGAAAATCCAGCTGCTGGATGATCTGGGATTTATCTGGCGCACGGCAGCACCGGCAGAGAGAGCCGTCGAAACGGCAGGACAGACGGCAAACGGACAGCATTGACAGATTACAGTCGGAGGTTCCTTGAAGCAGGGGCACCTGGAACCTGGGCTGTATGACATATTTCGGCAGAGCGCGGCAGCGGAGGCTGGCGCGGGTGGCGAAGCCATGCCTGAGAGCGGGGGATGCCCGGATACAGGCGGGAGAGAATGGCGGAACGGCGAAAGCATTTCAAAAGAAAAGCTGCGGACAGGCGCTGGAGGCGGATTTGAGAGAGGTGGCAAATGAACTGCTATGTACTGCAGGTTGCACCGCGGGAAGAGGAAAAAACAGAGGCGCACATAGCCAGGCTGCTGCCGCCCCAGCTTTACGGGAGCTGTTTTCATCCGACGCGGGTTATGCGGAAGAAATTTCATGGGAAGTGGGTGGAGGTGCGGGAGAAGCTGCTGCCGGGATATGTGTTTTTGACAACGGAAAATATGGAAAATCTGTATCCGTACCTGAATAAAATTCCTTTTTTCACGAAGCTGCTGGGAACGGATCTGGAATATTTTGTCCGTCTTTCCGAAATGGAAGAGCAGTGGCTGGATATGCTGCTGCGGCAGTGCGAACCTGTCAGCGCAGGGGATGAGACCCGTCAGGTCGGACTGTCCCAGATCGACATCTGCGAGGGAAATGAGATACGGATTGTGTCCGGACCTCTTAAGGGGATGGAGGGGATGATCCGAAAGATCAATCTGCATAAGATGATTGCGGAGGTGGAGGTGCCGTTTATGAATGGGGAGACGGTGATTCATCTGGGAGTTGAGATGGTGGAGCAAAAGCAGAACAGTGAAGTTTAGAAATTTTAATCTGGCAGGAGCCGGAGTCTGTCGGAACTCTTTCTTTTTGTAAAATACCAGGATTAGAAATTATAAAATACAGAGGAAACAAAAAAAGAATGTACGATTGGAAACAGGATGATCGGTTTAAAAATATGGAGCCGTTTTCGAAAAAAATCTGGCTGGCATCGCCGACGATGCACGGGGAAGAGCTTTTGTATATGACGGAAGCTTACGAGACCAACTGGATGAGTACGGTCGGGGAAAATATTGATGAGATCGAGAGACAGATCAGTGAATACGTTGGCGTGCCCTATGCGGTTGCACTTACTTGCGGCACCGCGGCGCTGCACCTTGCGGTGAAGCTGGCGGCGGAGCGGCTGTACGGTTCGTCCTCTGGAATCAGCACGCCGGAGGGAAGAGGGAACGGCGGCGCACTGTTGGGAAAAAGAGTGTTCTGTTCGGACCTGACATTTGGCGCGACGGTCAATCCGATCGTGTATGAGGGCGGCGCACCGATTTTTATTGACAGTGAATACGAAACCTGGAATATGGATCCGGCGGCGCTGGAG
>CATJJD010000350.1 GCA_949740385.1 uncultured Lachnospiraceae bacterium | reverse complement strand
TGCTGATGTGGCGGGGAAAGGAGATTGTCAACCTCTCCCGCGCGTTCCTGAACACCAACGGCGCGCACCAGGAGGCGGATGTGACGGTCGAGATGCCGCGGGAGGAGGACAATTTCTTCCGCAGACCTGCGATTGACGCCGTGGCTGAGGCTCTTGCAGAGCAGGATGTAAAGAAGGCCTGGCTGGAGACGCTCGCGGATCTGAATGTGTGCTCGCAGAAAGGGCTTGTGGAGATGTTCGACGGCTCCATCGGGGCGGGAAGCGTCTTTATGCCGTTTGGCGGCCGCTATCAGATGACGGAGACACAGAGTATGGTTGCCAGGCTCCCGGTTGCGAAGGGCGACTGCGATACGGTCACGATGATGGCATACGGGTTTGACCCTTATCTGTCCTCCTGGAGTCCGTATCACGGTGCGGTCTATGCGGTACTGGAGTCGCTCTCCCGCATTGTGGCTTCGGGCGGAGATTACCGGAAGGTGCGGTTTACGTTCCAGGAGTATTTCCGGAGGATGAGCAGTGATCCGAAGCGTTGGAGCCAGCCGTTTGCGGCGCTGCTGGGGGCTTACAACGCGCAGATCGGCTTCGGGCTGCCGGCCATCGGCGGAAAGGATTCCATGTCCGGTACCTTCAACGAGATTGACGTGCCGCCTACGCTGGTTTCCTTTGCGGTGGATGTGGCGAAAGAGCGGGATATTATCACGCCGGAGCTTAAATGCGGGGGAAATAAGCTGGTGCTGTTTCGGATTGAACGCGATGCATATGATCTGCCGGTGTATGCGCAGGTGATGAAGCTGTATGAGATGATTCACGGCCTGATAGGGACGGGGGCGATCGTTTCCGCCTACGCGCTGGATGCAAAGGGGCTTGCGGCTGCCGTCAGCAGGATGGGATTCGGAAACCGTCTCGGCGCGGAGCTTTCAACGGATCTGGATACGCTGTTTGCGCCGGGCTTCGGCAATATTGTGGCGGAGGTGAGGGAGGAGTCCCTTTCTGTTATAGAGGAAAAGGTGTCGGCGGCAGGGCAAAAGGATAGCTTTTGTGTGATCGGGCAGGTTCAGGATGAGGGCGGTTTCTTCTATAAGAATGATAAATTTGAAGTTCGGATTCCTTTGGAGGAGGCGATTGCCGCCTGGACGAAAACGCTTGAGCCGGTGTTTGCGACGCATGCGGAGCCGGTCAGACAGGAGATTTTAACGGGCATTTACGACAGGGGAACGGCGCCCGCGCCGGCCGGAAAATGGATACCGCCGCATGTGGATGCAAGGCCGACCGTGTTTATTCCGGTGTTCCCGGGAACGAACTGTGAATATGACAGTGCAGCGGCGTTTGAGCGGGCCGGGGCGAAAACGATAGTGAAGGTGTTCCGAAATCTGAGCGCGGAGGATATAAGGGATTCGGTGGATGTGTTTGTGAAAGCCATCGACCAGTCGCAGATTGTGATGTTCCCGGGAGGTTTTTCCGCCGGAGATGAGCCGGAGGGCTCGGCCAAGTTCTTTGCGACGGCTTTCCGCAATGCGAAGATGGCGGAGGCGGTGAGACGGCTTCTGGAGGAGAGAGGCGGACTGGCCCTTGGCATATGCAACGGGTTCCAGGCGCTGATCAAGCTGGGGCTTGTGCCTTACGGTGAGATTCGCACCCAGACGGCGGATTCGCCGACTCTGACTTACAATACGATCAACCGGCATATCAGCAGGATGGTGTACACGAAGGTGGTCAGCAACCGGTCACCGTGGCTTTCTGAGGCCAGACTCGGAGGCGTGTACTGCAACCCGGCTTCCCACGGTGAGGGACGGTTTGTCGCATCGAAGGAATGGCTGGACCGGCTTTTTGCAGCTGGACAGGTGGCTACTCAGTATGTGGATGAGAACGGCATGCCGACGATGGACGACGAGTGGAACATTAACGGTTCCTACCTGGCGGTCGAAGGCATTACGAGTCCGGACGGCAGGGTGTTCGGCAAGATGGCTCACAGCGAGCGACGGGGCCGGTCGGTGGCGGTTAATATTTACGGTGAGCAGGACCTGAAGATCTTCGAATCCGGCGTGAAGTACTTTATGTAGTGGGTGAGGGCCGATTTGGTTATATATATAGATATATTTATAGAAGGAAGAGGTTCGCAGTATCTTCATGGCGGCCGATAATTGTGTATATTGTCTTAAGAAGTTAAGAAAATATTAAAAAAATTTTGCAAGAAAATGCGATTTTGCTCTTGCAAAGACACAATACATGATGTAAGATAGAGTGCGTAGAGTAGTTAAGCTAGTACTGCTAAAAGAAAAGTACGAGAAGGATAGCAACGATTGGTACTATGGATACTGAGACTGAAAAGATAGGTTTCAGAGGATCTGACAATTACAGGCACCGCAGAAGCTGAGATCCATATGAGTCTTAAGCTTGCTGATTTTGATGCTGAACATTCAACGTCGATTTCACAACTCTACACGACGAAGAGTGATCGAGGCTTCGAATCAATCTTGATTTATGTGTCTGCAGACAAGATCGGTTGGGGATACCCCCCAGAGGAATCCGATGGCGGCAATTGGAATCGAAATCTGACGGAATGCGTCGTCCGCAGCGAACCATGACGGAGGGTGGAGAGCCAGAACGTGGCAGATTGAACGAGTAGCTATTGATTGGGCTAACCGAAAAGGAAAGAGAGGAAAAAGAATGAAAGCAATGAAAAAAGCAATGGCTCTTGGACTTGCTCTTGCGATGGTAGTCACAGCAGTTCCTGTGACGGATGCGCAGGCAGCAACCGGAGTCGCAAAGTCTAAGAATTACTATGTTGGTAAGACTTACACCTTGAAGCTTACAACACCTAAGACCTGGAAGAGTGTCAGCACAAAGTGGACCACATCCAAGTCAAGCGTTGCAAAGCTGACAAGTAAGAAGGCTAAGAGCGTAAAGGTTACGGCTGTTAAGAAGGGTACCGCAACAGTTACGGCCAAGGTAACTTACAAGAAATCCGGGAAAAAGTCTACCAAGACTTACAAGTGCGCGGTTACCGTTAAGAATCCGTCCATCACGATGAAGAAGGATC
>CATJJD010000349.1 GCA_949740385.1 uncultured Lachnospiraceae bacterium | reverse complement strand
GCCGGACTGCTGATGGCCTTTGGCGCCAACCAACGGGACGAGGCGCGGGATCTGCAGGACATAGCTGCTGCGCTGGGAGCGCAGAGCATTGGGGCCCCCATGCGAGCCCAGCGAAGCGGGTCGTATGGGGAGAGGAGCCGCAGCGAAATGAGCGAGGGATATGGAGCTTGCGGCGACGAGAAACAGCAGACTTTTGTGGCAAACTGCCTCAATCCCTGGGATACCCAGCAGGCCCGCGTTTTTACCCCGGACAGCATTGCCCCAACGTTAGCCAGCGCGGATGGCGGTGGAGGGAGGAATCCAGGTGGGTTAGCCTATACTGCTGGATTTTCCGCCAACGCTGGCAGCAAAGCTGGCAGCACCGGGTATGACGAGGAGATCTCTCCCACCCTGAAAGGAACGCAGAGTGGCGGCATGATGCCCTCCATCCTTTGCCTGAATGATCAGGGCGGCAGCGTCATGAGCTGTTCGGAGGACATCGCCGGTACTCTTCGCGCCCAGGAACATGGGCATCAGCCCCTCATTTTTGAGAATCACAGTGTGGATGCCCGATATAAGGGTCCGCTGTCCGTTGCACCCACTTTACCAGCCAGGGCGGGCACTGGTGGAAATAACCTCAGTTTGGTTTTGCAGGAGCCTGGAACGCTCTGCATCTCCGGTAATGCCATTGACCGGAAGCCACACAACGGCGGGAATGGGCTGGGTATTCAGGAGTATCTGGCGTATACTTTGACAGCCACGGATCATCACGCAGTCTTTGCCAGACAGCGGGTAGACGGCTTTCAGGAAAGTGATGTGGTTTCTACGGAGAGCGCTCGACGATATAAGGATGCCACCGATCTGGTACTCCAGCCGGAGGATGACAGCCCCGCTTTCCGGCTTATTCGCAGACTGGTTCCACAGGAATGTGAGTTGCTCCAGGGGTACCCTCCCGGCTGGACCGATCTGCCCGGTGCGTCCGACTCTGTCAGATTTAAAGCGTTAGGAAATTCGGTTGCAATTCCATGTGTGGAGTATCTGATGCAGGGGATCGCGCTGGTGCTGCGGACGGGATTGTAGCTTTGTTGCATATGCTTCGTTTCCGCCGGAATCTTCGTTGGTCCTGGTCATAGCTATTCTACTATAAAACCGGTATACTTGCATTGAAAATCAG
>CATJJD010000348.1 GCA_949740385.1 uncultured Lachnospiraceae bacterium | reverse complement strand
GTACCCGAACCATCAGGGAAAGTACGACGTGCTGGGCATTATGTACACACACAGGAAGCCCTGCTCCTTTGTGATGGATAAGTTTAAGTCCCACACCATTCTCGTCCGTGAGTTCTGCGATCTGGTGCAGGCCAAGCGGCTGGAGAAGGACAATCCAAGACAGGGGATTACCATCATCAACCAGGTTGCAAAGGAGGTGGCCGCCGGGAAGCGCTACATTCTGTTTCCGGAGGGCGGATACAAGTTCAACAATAAGAACCGCGTCTGCGATTTCAAGGCCGGAAGCTTTAAGATCGCGCTGAAGTCGAAGGCTCCGATCGTTCCGATCGCGCTGATCGACTCCTACCGGGTCTTTAACAGCTTTCATGTGGGGGCGCTGACGACACAGGTGCACTACCTGAAGCCGATCCCCTACGAGGAGTACGGGAGTATGAAAACGCAGGACATCGCAGAGCTTGTCAGGCTCCGCATTCAGAAGAAGATCGACGAAATATCTGCCGGCGCACCGGCATGACATTTATCAAAAGGGCTGTGAGAGGAGGAAGCAATGCGCTTCCTTTCTCACAGCCCTTCTCGTTATGTATGCTATCCCATGCCGTTTGCGATGCGGAGCATCTGCTCCAGATCCGAAATCAGATTGTGGGAGTATGACTCAGCCTCCCGGTAAAGCTGCTTTGCTCTCTCGTAGTTCTCCTCCATCAGGGCGTCGATCACCTCGGAACCGTACTGGTGGAATCTCTGGTGCTTCGGTCCCAGTCCCTCCCAGATCGGCTTTGCCTCCGGTATTCTCGGCTTCATCGCATAGTAGAAGTGGCCGAAGCCGCAGCGGGCGGAGTCCAGCTGAATCGGAAGAATCGTCTCCTCATCCACCATGCGCCTTAAGCTGTTGAGCCAGATGCGGTGAGAGGAGATCGCGCTCTTCAGATACTGGGCGAACTCCATGTTTTCCAGATGGTAGAAGTCGTCCTCCGACATACCGCCCATCTGTTTTACCACGTCGTCCAGTATCTTCTCGATGTCAACCACCGGCTCCACGGCCTTCTTCAAATCAACGCTCACCTTATTCATAAAGGCAGTGCTGTCCTTGAGCTGATTTTCCATCTCGTTCATGGAATGGCTGATCTCCTCGCTGACGCTGGCAATGGAGCTGATGGACTCGTTCACCTGCGAAACGTGCTGCTTGTTCTCGTTGTTCAGCTCCCAGACATTGCGGATTCTCTCGGTCATGCTTTCCAGCGAGTTGATGGTGTTGGTGGCGCTCTTTACGCTCTTCTGGGACGCGTTCTTGATGCTCTCCACAAAATCTCCCATGCTTCCGGTAAGCTTTTGCGTCTCCTCGGCGAGAGAGCGGATCTCACCTGCCACAACGGCAAAGCCCTTGCCGGCCTCGCCGGATCTGGACGCCTCGATAGAGGCGTTTAACGCAAGAAGGTTGGTCTGCAGCGAGATGGAGTCAATGCCGGAAATCACCTCGCTCATGCGGCCGATAATCTTTAACAGATCATCCATGTCCTTTTGCATCTCCGTCGACTCCTCAATGGTGTGGTCGCTGAGTTCCTTTATGTTGGTCAGCTCGTTCTGGCTGGATTCAATCTTCTTGTATACCTCCTGCGTCTGGGTAGATACAGCAACAATTGTGCTGGTCAGTTCTTCCTGCTGGTTGTTGGAGACTCCGGTTCCTGAGCCGCCGAAAATAGCACTTGCCGCTTTCGTAATCTTGTGAGAAATATCGACAATTTTTTCGGTTTGATGCTGCATGGTCAAATCGAGAGAACTGATCTGCATTACGGCTTTAATATTTTTCTCAAACAATTCAGCAAATTGCTTCCTGCCATGGGACAGGCGCTGGTAGATTTTTTTGAGTTCGGGATTTTTGGTGTAATCAATCTCCTTCAGTTCTGAAACTGCTTTCAAAAGTGCTCCATTTTTTCCTTTCAATGCCATATGCATTTCTCTTTCCTCCAAATAAGTTTTTATTCAGGATACGGTATTCCATATACTATATAATACCGTATTTTGTGCTGATAGCAAAGCTTTTTTTGCAAAAAATACATGAAAAACAATAATCGGAATCGAATTTACGGTTCTCGGAGATGGACGTACTTTGCGGCTTTTCGCCTTCTCTCGTCCTCAATGGCAGCATAGTGCTTTCTCGTCGTGTTCACATCCTTGTGTCCCAGAACGTCCGCCACAAGATAGATGTCTCCGGTTTCCTGGTAGAGGTTCGTGCCGTAGGTGCTGCGCAGCTTGTGGGGGGTGATGTTTTTCAGGCTTGTGACTATTTTCGCATATTTTTTGACAAGATTTTCCACCGACCGCACGCTCAGCCTCCGGTTCTGCATGGAGAGAAACAGCGCGTTCTCGTGGCCGGTTGCAGGTGTCGTGCCGACGCGCTCGGCGAGATAGCCGCACAGAGCATCGCGCACCTCATCGCCGAAATATACCACAACCTCGGCTCCGCCCTTGCGGTGCACCTTCACGCCGTTATTTTTCAGGTCCACGTCGTTCAGGTCAAGACCCACGCACTCCGACACGCGGATTCCGGTTCCAAGCATGAGAGAGAGCAGTGCCAGATCTCTTGTCTTCGTGCGCTGGTGGTAAGTTTTCTGGCGCTTCGTGAGATTTTCGCCGGACTCCACCTCGTCCAGAAGCTGCACGGCGGAGGCCCCGCGGACTTGGTACGGGGCATGTGGCGAGGGCGGGTCCTGGGGGGTCTGGCGCGTGCCGGGGACCGCTCGAGACCGGAACCTGGCGCCCGCTGTTTCTGGGTCCTCCGAATCTTCCGAGGAGTCCGGGAAGTCGGAGTTTCCTGCCGCGCGGCCCGCACGGCGCGCCTCCCGCTGCTGCCAGAGGTATGTGTCGATCGCCGTCCCCACCTCCCATCCCGTCCTCCGAAGGAGGTCCAGCGCCTTCTGGTTGGAGATATACAGGGCCGAAGCCACGAAGTTGACTGTCTCCTGGCGCGAGCTGACGGCAGAGGGGGAATTGGGGGCCCCACCTATCTCCCGGGGTGGGGCCCCCAAATCCCCCTCTGCCGTCAGCTCGCGCCGGGAGACAGTCAACCTCGTGGCCTC
>CATJJD010000347.1 GCA_949740385.1 uncultured Lachnospiraceae bacterium | reverse complement strand
ATCTTAACAATTATATTTTGTGTGCTTGAAACGAACATAGAAACGGTAACTGTGTAAAGAAAATATATAAAAATATCAGATATAGCATTTATAGTTTTATGTGTTTACATTCTGCTTCTTGGAATTTTAAGAGATGAGCTGCTGGGAATTGACAGCGCTAACTTGTATCCGAATTTTGGATATTTAAAGCGATATTATTTTCCGGAACAGCGTTTATGGCTTTGGCTGTCGGAAAATGGGTGAGTTTTTTATATCCTCGAACAGACTATAGTCAGACAGTTAAGCTGGCATTATCATCGCGCTGTTTTCAGACTATTGCAGCGGCAGTCAGTATTGCTACCAGGATGCTGAAATATTCCATAACTTATCTGTTTCTTCTGATTCCATCAGAACAGTGACTATTTGCGATGGGGAGATCATTATGAATCATTCAGATGTGGCAATCAGCTTCAGCCAGACAATTTCATATGATAGAAATCATGTTTTTCAAATGGTTTCAGATGCATTTCATTTACTCGGACTTGACGAGGGCAGCTATGGAACACCGGACTGGAATCCTCTGGGCTTATATGTGCATCCGGACGATCTGGTTTTGATTAAACCGAATCTTGTGATGCACGATAACCCGTCAGGAGAAGGAACCGAGTGTCTTTATACCCAGGCATCGGTTGCAGATGCCGTTATCGCGTTTGTTGTGACGGCTTTGAAGGGCAGCGGACGCATTATTGTCGGCGATGCTCCGATGCAGGGATGCCGTTTTGACGAGCTGACAGAGAAGGGCGGATACGAAAGTCTGATAAAAAAATATCAGGATAAAGGAATTGATATTATTCTCCGCGATTTCCGGAATACGATTTCGGAAACGGTCAACGGCGTTGTAAAAGAAAAAGAACTGCGCAGGAATGAAAGCGTTTTGGTGGATCTTGGGGGGGGTGAGTGCATTTGCCGGACTTTCGAGGGAACGGATCAGAAATATGCGTGTGACAAATTATGATCCGCGGATTCTGCAGGAGCATCATTCCACGAAAAAACATGAATATCTGATAGCCAGGGAGATACTGGATGCGGATGTCGTAATTAATATGCCGAAACCGAAAACGCATCGAAAAGCAGGTGTGACAGGCGCTCTGAAGAATCTGGTCGGAATCAATTGCAGTAAGGAGTATCTGCCGCATCATACAAGACAGACGAGAGCGGAACAGGGTGATGCTTTTTTGAACAGAAATCTGTTTTTAGAGCTATCGGATAATTTTGCAGACAGGAAGTGCAGAGCGGAAAAGCTTCATCGCTACAAAAGAGCATTGATCTGTCGCTATGTCGGCGGAGCATTTCATCATTTGGGGAGAAGAATGGTACATGAGAAATTCAGCGAGGGCAGCTGGTACGGAAACGATACGATCTGGCGGACAATTCTTGATCTGAATAAGATTCTTCAGTATGCGGACCGTAAGGGCAGGCTTTGCGGTGAGCGGCAGAGGCGTTTTTTTAATATTGGAGATATGATTATTT
>CATJJD010000346.1 GCA_949740385.1 uncultured Lachnospiraceae bacterium | reverse complement strand
TTTGTCGTACTCTTGTCGTACCATATCGTTTTTAAGTCCACAAATCCTTGATTTTACTGGTCTTTTCCGCCTAATGACTTCATCGTCGGGAACAACAAAACATCCCTGATCGCTGCACTGTCCGTCAGCAGCATTACCAGTCTGTCAATTCCATACCCGATCCCGCCTGTCGGCGGCATCCCGATTTCCAGCGCATTAAGGAAATCCTCATCCGTATGGTTCGCCTCCTCATCCCCAGCCGCAAATGCCGCGTCCTGTTCCGCGAAGCGCTCGCGCTGGTCGATGGGGTCATTCAGCTCAGAGTATGCATTGCACATCTCCCAGGTATTGATAAACAACTCAAAACGCTCCACCTTCTCCGGGTCAGACGGCTTTCTCTTCGTAAGCGGAGAGATTGCCAGAGGATGATCCATGATAAAGGTCGGCTGAATCAGCTCCTTCTCACAGAACTCCTCGAAAAAGAGATTGATAATATCGCCCTTCGTGTGACGTTCCTCATATTCGATGTGGCGCTCCTTCGCAAGAGCCTTCGCCGCCTCATCATCCGCCACCGCGTCAAAATCGACCCCGGCATATTTTAAGATCGCTTCATTCATCGTCATGCGCGCAAACGGTTTCCCAAGATCAATCTCAATGCCGTTGTAAGTAATAACACTGCCGCCGCACACCGTCTCCGCCAAATAGCGGAACATGCTCTCGGTCAGCTCCATCATTCCCTCGTAGTCCGTGTACGCCTGATACAGCTCCATCAGCGTAAACTCCGGATTGTGGCGCGTATCCACGCCTTCGTTTCGGAACACCCGGCCGATCTCGTACACCCGCTCAAGACCTCCGACAATCAGCCTCTTAAGATACAGCTCAAGAGAGATCCGCAGCTTCACATCCTCATCCAATGCATTGTAGTGGGTATCAAACGGCCTTGCCGCCGCACCGCCCGCATTGCTTACGAGCATCGGCGTCTCCACCTCCATGAATCCCCGCGCATCCAGAAAATTTCGGATTTCCTTAATAATCCGGGAACGGCGGATAAAAGTATCCTTCACGTCCGGATTCATAATCAGATCCACGTAGCGCTGGCGGTAACGCGTATCGGTGTCCGTCAGGCCGTGGTACTTCTCCGGCAGAATCTGCAGGCTTTTCGCAAGCAGCGTCACTTCCTTCGCATGAACCGAGATCTCGCCCGTTTTCGTCCGAAACACGGAGCCCTTAATCCCAAGAATATCTCCCACATCCGACCGCTTGAAGGCTTTGTATACCTCCTCCCCCAAGTCATCTCTGGTCACATACACCTGGATACTGCCCTTCAAATCCTGAATATTACAGAAAGAAGCCTTACCCATCACGCGCTTGAACATCATACGCCCGGCAATCGACACCTCTTTGTTCTCCAGCTCCTCAAAGCCGTCCTTCACATCCATACTATGGTGCGTCACATCGTACTTCGTAATGACAAACGGATCATTTCCGCCATCCTGCAATTCCCTAAGCTTCTCACGGCGCACCTTAAGAAGCTGGTTGATGTCCTGCTGTCCGCCGTTTGCGTTATTCTTATTCTGCTCTGCCATTGTGCTTTTCTCCCTAACTTACCATTGATCTCTGAATCTCAAGTACCTTATAGGTCAGTTCACCCATCTGGGTCTCAACCTTCACCGCGTCCCCAACCTTCTTGCCTAAAAGTGCGCGTCCAACCGGCGACTCGTTGCTGATTCTGCCCTTTAAGCTGTTCGCCTCAGTGGAACCGACAATCTTGTACTCCAGCTCCTCCTCAAACTCACAGTCCAGAATCCGAACCATGCAGCCGATGCTGATCTTCTCCAGATCAACATCCTCCTCAACAACAACCTCCGCATTTTTTAAGATCTTCTCAATCTCCTCAATGCGCGCCTCAATGTCACGCTGTTCATCCTTTGCAGCGTCATACTCGGCGTTCTCGGACAGGTCGCCCTGCTCTCTCGCCTCCTTGATCTTCTGCGCGACTTCCCGGCGTTTCACTACCTTAAGGTCCTGCAGCTCATCCTCCAGTTTTTTCAGACCCTCGTAGGTCAAAATGTTCTTCTTATCCATCTTATCTACCCCTCTTAATATTTTTTATCCTAAAATAATACGACTGTCTGCCTCTATAACTTAGGTATTATAACGAATCGCTGCAAATCTGTCAAGCAGCAGCGCTTCCAGCTCTTCATAGCTCTCCACTTCGTTGATTTTCCCCCGCAGCTTTGCCGAGCCTGGGTACCCCGACGTGTACCAGGCCGCATGCTTTCGGATCTCCCGGATGCCCGTGTACGCTCCCTTGTACTTCAGAAGCATCCGCGCATGGCGCAAAATCATATTTGCAACCTCCTCTGGCTTTGGCCTGTCTGGCATTTCCCCCGTATTAAAATAGTGAAGAATCCGGCTGAAAATCCACGGATTGCCCTGTGCTCCCCGGGCGATCATAAAACCATCGCATCCGGTCTGCTCCCGCATCAAAACCACATCCTCCGCCGAAAAGAGATCGCCGTTTCCGATTACCGGAATGGACACGGCAGACTTCACCTGACGGATAATGTCGTAGTCCGCCCGGCCGGAATAATACTGCTCTCTCGTCCGCCCGTGCACCGCCACAGCCGCCGCTCCGGAAGCCTCGGCAATCCTTGCAAGTTCTACCGCATTAATGTAATTTTCGTCAAATCCCTTTCGAATCTTGACCGTTACGGGCTTTCGTATGCTCTTTACCACACGCTCAATAATTTTTCCGGCAAGGACGGGATCTCTCATCAGCGCGGAGCCCTCATTGTTGTTTACGATTTTCGGCACCGGACATCCCATATTGATATCCAGAATATCGAACGGACGCTCCTCAATCTGCTTTGCAGCCCCCGCCATAATATCCGGGTCCGAGCCGAAAAGCTGCAGCGACACCGGGTTCTCTCCGGAATCAATAGTCATCAGCTCCTCCGTGTTGCGGTTTTTATACAATATCGCCTTTGCGCTGACCATCTCCATGCACAAAAGACCTGCCCCCTGTTCCCTGCACAGCAAGCGAAATGGCAGGTCCGTCACGCCTGCCATAGGAGCTATTATCAAATTATTCGGCAGGTCTACACCGCCGATTGCTAACCCTTTTATCTGGCTCATACAATACTAATATATTTTCCGATTCTGTTTTTTATACACAAGATAAATGCCTTTTAAAGTGAGATTCGGATCATACACGTCAATTGCGGAAGTCTCGTTCGCAATAATACGTCCAAGCCCGCCCGTCACAACCGTCTTCACATTGTCCAGCCCCACTTCCTCCTTCACCCTGCCGATAATATACTCCGTCTGCCCGATCTGCCCGTACACAAGCCCCGACTGCATACTGGTAATCGTATCTTTGCCCAGAAGAGTCGCAGGCTTTTTGATCTCGATTTCCGGCAGCTTTGCCGCGTCCTCCCACAGCGCGCGGGCAGAAATACGGATGCCGGGAGCCGTAATTCCTCCGAGAAATGCGCCTTCCTGATCCACAAAATCATATGTTGTGGCCGTCCCGAAGTCAATGACCAGCCCCGGCCCGCCGTAAATTTCATACGCCCCCACGGCGTCCGCAATCCGGTCTGCTCCGATCTGCTGCGGATTTGGTGTCACAATACGAATACCGGTCTTAATCCCGGCCTCCACTACAATAGGAGTAATGTGAAAATACTTGACAAGTCCGCCCTGGAGGGAATGCATCACATTCGGAACAACCGAGCAGATAATCGCATCGCAAATATCCGTCGTTTTAATGTCATTCTGTTCCAGCAGATTGCCCAGAATCATGCCGTATTCATCCGATGTGCGCGGCATTTTTGTCGTGATGCGGAACGTAGCCGCAATCTCGTCACCCGCAAACACGCCGCATGTAATGTTCGTGTTTCCCACATCAATCGTCAAAATCATTTTCTGCTCTGTCTTTGCCACTCTCTTAAAGCCCCTCTCCCAGAAACAATATTCTGTAGTATGTCTCGACTGCTTCCAGAATATCGCGTTTTTCATTCTGGTACTGCTTGATTTTCAGCACGCTGCCGATCTCATCGTAATAGAAATCATTTTCCCTGCAGCTTGTCTTATACTGCAGAAATCCGTCCTCGTCAAAATATATTTCCAATATGCCGCCCACATCCTCTGTAAAGAGCACGCACATAATCTTAAGCTCCTCCTTCACATGCTGCGGAAGCTGCTGGAAATGTTCATTCAGATAGAACTTTTTCAGGTATGCGTTTGACACGCACAGCGTCTCATGCTCAGACATAGCCATATATTCCTCTCACGGATACTTCACCCGACGATACCATCTTGCGTGACTCCCAGGTATCCACGATCAGCTCTCCCTTCTTCGTAATTCCCATGGCCCTTCCTTCAAAGGAGTCCTTCGGGTCCATGACCCGCACCTGACGTCCCTTGTTGGCCAGCATACTCTCGTACTCCTTCTGCAGACCCGTCATATCCTCCGTCTGCAGATAAATCTCATACATTCGCTCGAACTCCTCCAGAAACGCCTCAATCAGGCTTGCCCGGTGAAACCGCCTGCCGCACACGAGATACAGAGATCCCGCCGTCTGCGCGATCTCTTCCGGAAAGGTGTCATTGTGTACATTGATTCCGACTCCGATTACTATGTGGCTGATGTAGTCAAACTGCGCGCTCATCTCCGTCAGAATCCCGACAATTTTCCTGCCGTCCATCACAATATCGTTCGGCCACTTGATCTGCGCGGGTTCGCCTGTCACCACCGTGATTGCCCGGGCCGTGGCAAGAGCCGTCACAAGCGTAAGCATGGACGCGTTGTTTGGATTAATGTCCGGCTTTAACACCATGGTCATAAATATCCCGTCCCCCGCCGGGGACTCCCACTGTCTTCCGCGCCTTCCCTTTCCGAGTGTCTGTCTCTCCGCCACCACAAGTGTTCCCTGGGGATGTCCCTGCTCTGCCAGCTCTTTCGCCTTTGTGTTTGTGGAATCCACGCTCTCAAAATAGTGAATCTCGCATCCCGCCCACTGTGTGTTGCGCAGACTCTCCAGCTCCGGCACATTGATCACATCCGGCGCACTCAACATACGGTAGCCCTTGTTCTGCACCGCCTCAATCTGATACCCCCGCTCCTTCAGCTGGTTAATCACTTTCCATATGGCTGTCCGGGATACCCCGAACTTATTGCACAGCTCCTGACCGGACACATACCCGTCCGTTTCCCGAAGCATTCTGAGTATCTCTGCTTTCACCTGTATACCCTGCCGCCGTATCCGCGTCCTTTCTATTTCGATCTGTTCCCGTCCGCTCTGTTTTCGTCCGGTCTATTCCGACAATGTCGCTTTCATAATCGCTTTGATGGAGTGCATACGGTTTTCCGCCTCGTCGAACACAACCGAGCGCGCCCCCTCAAACACCTCGTCCGTCACCTCAAGCTCCGACAGTCCGAATTTCTCATAAACCTGCCGCCCGATGGCAGTTTTCAGATCATGAAACGCCGGGAGGCAGTGCATGAAAATCGCCGTCTCCTTCGCATTTTCAAATGCGGCTGCGTTCACCTGGTACGGCTTCAGATCCGCAATGCGCTTCGCCCACACATCCTCAGGCTCGCCCATGGACACCCACACATCGGTGTAGATAACGTCCGCATCCTTCGTCGCAGACGCCACCTGATCCGTCAGCGTAATGGTAGCCCCCGTTGCGGATGCCACATCTGAACAGTAGTCTACCAGTTTCTTATCCGGATAATACTCTGCAGTAGTGCAGGCCGTAAAGTGCAGGCCGAGTTTCGCACAGGTCACCATGAGGGAATTGCCCATATTGTAACGGGCATCTCCCATGTACACCAGCTTCACGCCCTTTAATCTGCCCAGATGCTCCTGAATTGTCAGCATGTCCGCAATCATCTGCGTCGGATGAAATTCGTTAGTCAGCCCGTTCCACACCGGAACACCCGCATACTTCGCCAGCTCCTCCACGATCTCCTGCCCGAAGCCCCGGTACTCAATGCCGTCAAACATCCTGCCCAGCACCCTTGCGCTGTCTGCAATGCTCTCCTTTTTTCCGATCTG
>CATJJD010000345.1 GCA_949740385.1 uncultured Lachnospiraceae bacterium | reverse complement strand
GCGTCGTTGAAGTAGGCCGGAACCGTGATGACAGCCTCCGTCACCTGCTCGCCCAGATACCCTTCCGCGTCGGTTTTCAGCTTCTGGAGCACCATCGCGGAAATCTGCTGCGGGCTGTACTGCCTGTCGTCGATGCCCACCCTGTAGTCCGTTCCCATATGACGCTTGATGGAAGAGATCGTCTTCTCCGCGTTTGTTACCGCCTGACGCTTTGCCGGCTCGCCGATCAGGCGCTCGCCGTTCTTTGTGAACGCCACTACGGAAGGAGTCGTTCTTGCACCCTCCTGATTTGCGATAACTGCCGGCTTTCCGCCCTCCATAACAGCCACACAGCTGTTGGTTGTTCCCAGATCAATTCCGATAATCTTGCCCATTTTTTCTTCCTCCTGCTATTTGAAAAATATGTTTCCCACTGCTGTAACTGAATATTTCATAAGCTGCATATTTTATGCTCAGCTCACCACCGACACCATGGAATGGCGCACAACGGTGTCCTTGTACCGGTAACCCTTCTGCAGCTCGGCCGCCACGGTTCCGGACTCCTTTTCCTCGTCCTCCACCTGCATCACCGCGTTGTGAAGCTCCGGGTCAAACTCCTTTCCCACCGCCTCAATGGCCGCAACGCCGATGGCCTCGAACTCGGTCATAAGCTGCTTATACACCTTATCCATGCCGGTGACAAAGGGATCTTCCTTCTGTTCCTCCGGCACGGCCGCAAGGCCTCTCTCAAAATTGTCCACCACGGGAAGCATCTTCTCCACAATCGTCCTGGCCCCCATGTCAAACATCTGGGACTTCTCCCTGTCTGTGCGCTTGCGGAAGTTCTCAAACTCCGCCATCTGCCGCCGCAGCTTATCCTGCAGCTCCTCGATCTGCTCATCCCGCTTATCTTTCTTCTTTTTGAAAAAGCCGTCCTTCTTTCCCTTTCCCTGGGACTTCTCCGGCTCCTTTTCCGGTTCCTCTGACGCCTCAGCGGGTGCGTCGGACTCCCCCTCCTCACCCTTTGGCTCGCTCTGCGGCTCCTGCTCCTGCCCGCTCTGCTGCTCCGAAGCTTCCTCTCCCGGCTCGCCGCTTTCCGGCTCGCACTGCGCGGAATCCTGCTCCATATCCTGCTCCATATTCTGTTCCATATCCATCTCTTTGTTCATCTCTTCCGCCATTTTATTCCACCTTTCTCAAACAATGCGCTCCTATGCGCCCTCTTCGTCCGCCGGCTTTCCGAAAATGCCGTCCAGCTGGGATTTGAGATTGCGCAGATTATCAACCACATTCTCGTAATCCATTCTCTTTGGTCCCACAATACCGATGGTGCCCTTTACGCCCTCCCCCAGATCGTAGGTGGCGGTCACCACGCTGCAGTCCTTCATTGTCTGTATCGGCGATTCGTTTCCGATATAGACCTGAATCCCCGTCTCGTCCCCTGCGTCGGAGAGGGAGCTTGTCACAAGATCGAAAAGCTCCTCCTTCTCCTCGAAGGCGGACAGCAGGTTCGTCGCGCTGCCGGAGCTTGTGAGCTCCGGATATTTCAGAATGTTCGTCGCGCCGCTTGTATAGATCTGCAGATCGTCCGCCGCGCTTATGGTCTCCGCCAGCGCGTCCAGCACGTCGTTTACAATCGTTATATGGCTGCCCGCCTGCTCCTTAAGCTTTGCGATTGTGCCAAGGTTGATCTCCTGCACCGACAGCCCGTTTAACGCGGAGTTCAAAAGCAGGTTCAGCCGAAGCAGCGTCTCGTTGTCCGGCGTCTCCTTCACGTCAATCATCCGGTTTTTCACCAGATTGCCGTTCATGACAATCACCGCCAGAATGTGCTCGCTGTCCACATTGGAGAGCTGAATGAACTTGATCCGGTTCGTATTGTAGGACGGAGCCGACACAAGCGTCGCATAGTTCGTGTTGCTGGCCAGAAGCTTTGCCACCTGCTTTAGCATTCCTTCCATCTTCTGGGTCTTTTCAATGACGAACTCCTTCATCTGCGTCACCTCGCGGTCCTTCTCCCGCATCAGGTGATCCACATAGAATCGGTAGCCTCTGTCGGAGGGAATTCTCCCCGCCGAGGTGTGGGGCTGTAAAATGTAGCCCAGCTCCTCCAGATCGGACATCTCGTTGCGGATCGTCGCGGAGCTTAAGTGCAGATCCGTGTACTTGGATATGGTTCTCGACCCCACCGGCTCCCCCGTCTCCAGGTAGTTGCGGATAATCGCATCCAGTATCTTTATTTTCCTCTCATCCAGTTCCAGATTCTCTCCTGCCATCTGCCGCCCCTCGTTGTTAGCACTCGTTTAACTGGAGTGCTAATATCTTTCTGATACTAAAATAGCACCACCTGTTTTCATTGTCAACACCCTGACGCAAATTTATATTTATTTTATTATTTGTATTTTTTGAAAAAATCATTATAATGGTAATGACAACGAACGCAAATAAGCATAAGTTTGGAGGAGACGTTTATGCCAAAGAGAGAAGACATCAACAAAGTATTGATCATCGGCTCCGGCCCGATCATCATCGGACAGGCCTGTGAGTTCGACTACTCCGGAACCCAGGCGTGCAAGGCGCTGCGCAGACTCGGGTACGAGATTGTGCTGGTTAATTCCAACCCTGCAACCATTATGACCGATCCCGAGATCGCAGACGTAACCTACATTGAGCCGCTTAATGTGGAGCGGCTGGAGCAGATTATCGCAAAGGAGCGGCCGGACGCCCTGCTGCCGAACCTGGGCGGACAGTCCGGACTCAACCTGTGCGCCGAGCTGGCCAAAGCCGGCATCCTGGAAAAATACAATGTAAAAGTCATCGGCGTACAGGTCGACGCCATCGAGCGCGGCGAGGACCGCATTGAGTTCAAAAAGTCGATGGACGCAATCGGCATCGAGATGGCAAGAAGCGAGGTTTCCTACAGCGTGGAGGAGGCACTGGCCATCGCGGACCGGCTCGGCTACCCGGTGGTGCTGCGCCCCGCATACACGATGGGCGGAGCCGGCGGCGGACTCGTATACAATAAAGAAGAGTTAAAGACCGTATGTGCCAGAGGCTTACAGGCCAGTCTTGTAGGTCAGGTTCTGGTAGAAGAATCGATTC
>CATJJD010000344.1 GCA_949740385.1 uncultured Lachnospiraceae bacterium | reverse complement strand
TGGTGAAGGAGAGCGGCCTTTCCGTGGTGTCCATTCACCAGGATCTGGGCAGCGTGGAGCGGGACGCGGCGGCCGCCGCCAGGGAGGCCAGGGCGTTTCACACGGACAAAATCGTGATTACCGGAATGTACCGGTTTCCCTACGGGGAGGCGGATGCGGTGAAAAAGCTGGCGGAGCGGCTGAACCGGGCGGGGGAAAATTTGAAGTCAGAGGGAATTTCTCTGCTGTACCACAACCATAACTGTGAGTTTCTGCAGGCGGAACCGGGCAAAAGTGCGTACCAGATTTTGCTGGAGCAGACGGACCCGGAGGCGGTAAACTTCGAGTTTGACAGCTACTGGTGCGCCGAGTGCGGCCAGAACCCGCTTGCAGTGATGGAAATGCTTGGGGAGCGAATGAAGCTCTGGCATATTAACGACCGGGGCACAAGGCAGACGGGGCCCTGCATGACGCCGATTTTAAAGAGCGACAGCATGGAGCTGGGAACGGGGGCCATGCCACTTCCGGCCCTGTGCGGGAAGGCGAAGGAGCTCTCTGTGGAGGCGGTGATTCTGGAGAGCCACAGAAACTGGATTGACAAAAGTCCGGTTAAGAGCTTTGAGGTCAGCGGAGGTTTTTTAAAGAAGCAGTTCGGATAAGGAGAGAGCAAAGGATGTATGAGGAACTGAGAGAACAGTTTATTCGGGCGGACCGCCCCTTTGCGGAGGGCGCGGTGGATGTGTTTGAGCAGACCGTTTTTGCCCGGACGGTGAAAAGGGCGTCGCTTGTGATCACGGCGCTGGGGGTCTATGAGGCGCAGCTTGGCGGCAAAAAGGTGGGCGATATTTTGTTTGCGCCGGGCTATACCTACTATCCGCGGCTTTTGCAGGTGCAGACATACGATGTGACGCCGATGCTTGCGGAGGGGGAGAATACCCTTCGGGTTTACCTGGGGCAGGGCTGGTACTGCGGGCGCTACACCTTTGACAATAAGTGTCAGGTTTACGGGGAGACTGCGGCGGCTGCCTGGCTTCTTACGGTGGAGGATGCACAGGGGACGAGGGTGTACGCGAGCCGGGATGAGGGTGTTGCGGTGTGGGAGAGTCCCTACGATTACGCGGGCTTTTACGACGGGGAGATTTACCGGGCAGATGCGCCGCTGCCGTCGGATGTGCGGGCAGTTCCCTATGACGGGCCGCTGCCAGAGGAGCTTGTGGACGGCCTCCTCTACACGAAGGTGCAGGAAGAGATTCCGGTGCAGTCTGCGGAGGTGCGCGGCGATGTGACGATTATTGATTTCGGGCAGAATTTTGCGGGCTTTGTGGAGATCGACCCGTCCCGCATGAAATCCGACATGCTTAAGCTGCGCCACGGGGAGATTCTTAACCCGGACGGCAGCCTTTACACGACGAATCTGCGGAAGGCGAAGGCGGAGACGGTGTATTATAAGGGAACGGAAGGGGAAAAATACCGGCCGCGCTTTACGTTTATGGGCTTTCGCTATGTGGAGCTGTCGGGTGCGCCCTACGAGGAAGGGCTGCTTACGGCCCGCGCGGTTCACAGTGAGATGGAGCGCACCGGGTATTTCTCCTGCGGAAACGGGAAGGTGAAAAAGCTCTACGACAATCAGGTCTGGGGGCAGCGCAGCAACTACCTGGAGGTGCCGACGGACTGCCCCCAGCGGGACGAGCGGATGGGCTACACCGGGGACGGGCACGTTTTTGCACTGACCGGGGCGTACAACTATGACACGGAGCTGTTTCTGGCGAAGTTTCTGCGGGATATCCGCTGTACGCAGAAGGACAATTCGGAAGGCTACGTGGCTCCTGTGGTGCCTGCCAGAGGGCCGGAGGGCATCGGGTTTATGAGTATGCTGGGCTGGGGCAACGCGGTGACGATTCTGCCCTTTATGATGTGGCAGCAGTTCGGGACGACGAAGTATCTGCAGGAGCAGTACGAGAGTATGAAGCTGCATGTGGACTGTGAGATCCGTCATATGGGGAAGGGGCTGATGGGCAAAAAGGACCTGTGGGTTTCCCCGAGCCTCGGCGACTGGCTTGCGCCGGGCAGGGACGTGAAATATATGGCGATGCACAACGGCCCGGTGTCCAACGCATTTATTGTGAACGATCTGCGGATTCTTGTTAAGACGGCAGAGCTGCTCGGGAAAACAGAGGACGCTGCAAAATACGCTGAGCAGCTTGCGCGGACGCTGGAGGCGTACATAAAGGCGTTTGTGAAGAAGGACGGGCGCATGAAGGACGACTATCAGGGGGCGTACATTATGGCGCTTTCTCTGGTACTGCCGAATGGAGAGCTGTGGGACAGCTGTTTTTCGCATCTGTTGGAAAAAATACAGGAGGAGGGGATGCAGACGGGATTTTTTGCGACGGAGCATCTGCTGCCGCTTCTGGCGGACAACGGGCAGGAGAAGCTGGCGTTTGACCTGCTTTTCAACGAGCAGTGTCCGGGCTGGCTCTATCAGGTGAACTGCGGCGCCACCACAACCTGGGAGCGCTGGGACGCACTGCGGCCGGACGGCACGGTCAACGAGACGAAGATGAACGGCGACAATATGGTGTCATTTAACCACTACTCCTTCGGGAGCGTGGGGGAGTTCTACTACCGCTATATTCTGGGGATCAGGCCGCTTTTGCCGGGGTACGAACGGATTCAGATCCGCCCGTTTACGGACGGGCGCATCGGGGCGGCGGAAGGGAGCTATAAGAGCCGCGCCGGGGAGATAAAGGTTGCCTGGCGGCTGGAAGACGGCCGGATGGAGCTTTCGGTCACAACGCCGCGGGAGACAGAAGTTATGCTGCCGGACGGGAGGAGAGAGACGGTTGGGGGTGGGGAGTATCGGTTTGAGGCCAGAGTATAGCAGGGGCATTTTATAATTCTCGTTTTTGTTTCTCTTAAGCGTTTTTCTCAGTTCCTTCTTCTGGTCTGGCAAATAAAGGAGCTGTCAGACCGGAAGAGGGAGTCTGGGCCGGGGAACGATAAGTTTTAGAATGAAATTCGACAAGCGGTTTTAAACCTCTGCCGAATTTCTTTTTTATTGAAATAGCAGAGAAAAAGGAGAGCGTGCAGAGTGTAAAAACTCTGACACGCTTATTTTTTTACAACG
>CATJJD010000343.1 GCA_949740385.1 uncultured Lachnospiraceae bacterium | reverse complement strand
GTGGGCGATCACCATCACCGCAATGCGGAACGTCATCGCGTCCTCAAAGGTCCGTATGTCCAGACCGATCGCCCGCTCAATCCGCTCCAGCCGGTAAACAAGCGTGTTCCGGTGCACGTAAAGCTGTCTGGCCGTCTCCGAGATATTCAGATTGTTCTCAAAGAACTTGCTGATTGTGGACATGGCCTCCTCGTCGTCGAGAATCTCCGGTATGCGCTCGCCGAACACCTCCCGGATAAACATGTCGCACAGGGTCATCGGAAGCTGGTAGATGAGACGCCCGATTCCCAGCCTTCCGTAGGACACCGTGTCGAACTCCGCGTAAAACACCCGGCCCACCTCAAGGGCCATGCGGGCCTCCTGGTAGGACTGGGCGATCTCCGGAAGCTGCTGGACAATGTTGCCGTAGCCCACACGCACGCGCACCATCGCCTCCGCGTGGATGTTGTCGCAGAGCGTCCGGGCAGTTTTCCCAAGCTCCTCCTCTATATTTTTCTCGTCGAAGGCGCTCACATCCCGCACAAGAATGACGCTGTGCTGGTCCACGCTCGTGACAAAATCGCCGGAGCTGATGTCCGCAAGGTTCTTCACAAGCTCCATCGCCACATCGTTGTTCTTGTTGCCGGTATCAATCACGTACACAACCCTTGGCGCAGGCTGGATATGGTGCTTTTTCGCCTTGCCGAAAATATCCACCACCAGCATGTTGCCCAGCAGAATATTCTGTATAAAATTATTGCGGTCAAACTGTTCCGCATGGCTCATAACAAGGTTCCGCACCTGGCAGACCGCCATCTGGGCGTAGACCGCCATTGTCTCGCTGGTCACAAGACACACCAGTATGTACTCCATCTCTCCCTCTACAATTACCTTGTAAAAGTGATAATCCTGGTAAGTCTGACGCTCCGCCATGGAAGATGCGAAATCCACCACCATCTGCTCAAAGGAGGAGTCCATGCCGGCTCCCTCTGTCGCAGCCAGCATCTTGCCCTTCGTGTTGTAGAGCGCGCTCTCCATGCGGCATATTTCTCTGATTTCATTCAATGAATATTGCAGCTTCTGATTTGACAGCATAGGTATCCCCTCCCGGAAGAAAAAACCGGGTGTAAATACTCACACCCGGTTCATAATTTACAACTATATAATTTTAACCAACTAGTTCGTGATTGTCAATTCCGTTTCCTTGTCAAATACATGAATCTTGTTCGGATCAAACGCAAGCTTAATGTGATCGCCGTAACGTGCAGGGGTATCGGAATCAACTCTTGCAGTCATGTTAGCGCCTGCAACTGTGTAGTACAGGAGAACTTCCGCACCGAGAAGCTCGTATCCGGTCACATCGGACTCGATGGTGCTGCCCGCGTACTTCGCGATCAGCTCGGAGTCGTCTGTGATGTCCTCCGGACGGATACCGAAGACAACGTTCTTTCCAGCATAGCCGCCGTCAATCAGCTTCTTTGACTTCGCCTCCGGAAGAGCCACGGAGAACTCGCCGAACTTAAGGGTAGCCACGTTGCCGCTCACTTCGCACTTTGCGTCGACAAAGTTCATCTGCGGAGATCCGATGAAGCCTGCAACAAACAGATTGTTCGGCTGATTGTACAGCTTCTGCGGAGAGTCTACCTGCATGATAACGCCGTCCTTGAGAACAACGATTCTTGTTCCGAGGGTCATAGCCTCTGTCTGGTCATGGGTTACGTAGATGATGGTAGCGCCCAGTCTGTTGTGCAGAGAGGAAATCTCGGATCTCATCTGTACACGCAGCTTTGCATCCAGGTTGGAGAGCGGCTCATCCATCAGGAATACTTTAGGCTGACGCACGATCGCACGTCCCATAG
>CATJJD010000342.1 GCA_949740385.1 uncultured Lachnospiraceae bacterium | reverse complement strand
TCCAGTTTTTTCTGGAATGATAGACTTATAAACAACAGACGACAGCATAAAAAATTAAGGAGGCGCACGCCATGCTTTCAACATCAAACATTGTAGTACAACAGTACAGCTACACACCATCCTGGATCAGAACCGAACGTTTGCTCTACTGCGATCACTTTGCACAGGACTACGCGGGAGCCGGCCGCGCTTCCTGGTTTGCAGCCATCAGGCGGCTGCTTCACAGATGATCACAGAGACCGCTGCGCCATGCGGCAGCGGCTTTGAATGAAGGAGCCGCAGACAACGCCTGCGGCTCCTTTTCCTGCGGAAAATACCGCTCTCACTCAAGCCGGAACCTGCTCACCTCTGTGCCCAGCTCGTCTGCAATCTCCATGCCGGAGCCGGCCTCCTGGCCGATCTCAGCCACACTGCCCGTCAGATCCACCGACTTCTCCGTCACATTCGTGACGCCCGCCGTGCTCTCGTCCACCGCAAGCTTAACAGACTCCATCGACTCCCGGATGCGGTCCATATTGTCTTTGATCTGCTCGCTGCCGGATGCAAACTCCCGCATCATGCGGTTTAGATTTCCAACGTCCTCCTGATAGCTCCCGCACGTCTCAAGCAGCCTCACATAGCCGCTCATAGCCACATCGTCCATAAAGGTCAGCATGTCGTGCGCCTCCCCCGCCAGCTCCTTCACCGCCTCAATCACCGAAGCGCTGACACGGCGGATCTCCGTCGCCGCCTCTGCGGAATCGCTGGCCAGCCTGCCGATCTCGTCCGCCACCACGGCAAAGCCTCTGCCCGCCTCGCCGGCTCTGGCCGCCTCTATATTGGCGTTCAGCGACAGAAGCGTCGTCTGCTCCGTGATATTGATAATGTTGGCCGTAAGCTCGTTGATCTCCTCCACGGCCGCAGAGCGCCGGATCTTCTCCTCCACGGACACCGCAAGAAGCTTCGCCTGCTCTCTGGCACATTCCTGATTTTGCCTGGCATCCCGGCAGATGTCGGAGGCCTTTTGCATAATCTCCTCCGAAAGGCCGCTTCCCTCCCTTGCCATGACGTAAATCTCCTCCACGGACTCGCACGTCCCGTTCACCGACTCGTTGATCTGACTTAAGGAGGCGTTGGTCTGCTCCATCGCCGCGCTCATCTGCTGCATCGTGGCGGACACGTCCGTGATACTGAGCTCCGCGTCCGAAAGGTGCTTTGCGACGCTTTTGGAGGAGTCGTTCAGCTGGGAAGAATTCCTGGAAATATTCAGCATAATCTCCCGGATATACAAAAGCAGCGCATTCACATTGTCCGCAATCAGCTCCGTCTCATCCCCGGTTCTTATGTCCAGTTTCCGGGTCAGATCCCCCTTGCTGTTCACCAGCTCATACAGCTTCCCGTTGACCTTCCCAAGCCCCCGGATAATGGCCGCGACAATCACATTCACAACCACAAGAGCCGCCGCGAAGCTGAAAAGCGTAATATAAAATACCCGCGCCATCATCGTTTTTATGCGCTCCGTCACGGAGGATGCGTCGTAATCACAGCCGACGGCGGATACCACGTTCCCCTGGCTGTCCCTAACCGGCATGTAGGCCGTTATAAGATCCCCCAATTCCGTCCGGTCGATATAGTCCTGCACGTAGGGCTTTCCGGCAAACACGTCCTGCATCTCCTCGTAGGAGGAGTCGAACAGCTCCCCGAAGGCTGCCGGGTTTTCCGTGTCCGTGTCAATCCCGTAGTACACCCGGCTGCCGTCCGTGTAGAGAGTGTAGAGATAGCGGATGCCGCAGACATCGCGGATTGCCGCCATCCCTTCCATCAGCCCGTCATACGCCTCACTTCCCGCGTCCTCTTTGCTCATCCTTGCAAGCAGATCCCCGTCGATGCCTGAGACTGCAATATTTGCGGCCATTGCGGCCTCCTCCACCCCCATTTCAATCATGCCGCTGCTGACTGCCGCATAGCTGTTTGCGCCGAGCACAACCGCAAGCAGAAGTATGATAAGGGACACCGGATTCAATATCTTCCACCGGATACTTAATTTTCTCGTCTTCTGTCCTTTCATCTGCCCTCCCTCTGTCGTATATCTGCCGTTTCTTCATTCCTTTCCCGCAGACGGCGCTCACCGCAGAAATCTGGCCATACAGTAATTAGCCAGGTCAAGCCCTCTGTCCGTCAGAGCAATGCGCCCCTCCGCAATCCGAAGAAGCTGTTTCTCCTTAAGCTCCGCCAGCACGTCGCGGTAGATGGACTCTGCCGGCACGCCGAAGGTGCGCTCAAAATCCGCCCTCGCCACGCCCTCCGTCATGCGCAGCCCCAGAAACATGTACTCTTCCATCTGGGCCATTCTTGTGAGCACCTCCGCAGCAGCGTGGAGGCTGCTTCCAAACCAGTCCCCCGCCGGCCCCCTTTGCCCCTCCTCCTTCGCAAAGGCCGAAAAAGGCAGCCGCTCTGTTTTTCGGCACAGCTCCACATACGCCTCGAGGTCCGACACGTTTGTGTAGCGCACGTTTTCGATCATGGACGAAGCCCCAAGCCCCACCCCCAGGTAGTTCTCCCTCATCCAGTAGCCCGCATTGTGGCGGCACAAAAAGCCGGGTCTTGCGTAGTTGGAAATCTCGTACTGCACGTACCCCGCCTTTTTCAGCACCCGCTGGGTCAGCTTGTACATCCGGTAAGCCTCGTCCTCCGTCGGCAGAAACTCCGTCTGCATCCCCGCCTCCTGCTTTACGGCGTCGAACTTGTAGCGGTCGTAGAAGGGCGTTCCCGGCTCGATCATCAGCGTGTAGGCCGACACATGCTCCGGGCGCAGCCGGATCACCTGCTGCAGCGTCACCGCAAACTTCTCCGCGGTCTGGTACGGCAGACCGCTTATAATGTCAACGTTCACATTGTCAAAGCCCGCCTCCCTGGCCAGCTCCCAGGTCTTTAAAAACTGTGCGTAGGAGTGGATTCTGCCAAGAAGCTTCAGCTCGCCGCTGTCGCAGGACTGCAGCCCCACGGACAGCCGGCTGACCCCGGCTCTTTTGTACGCCGCAAGCTTTCTTGCCGTCACCGTGCCCGGGTTGCACTCCACGGTCACCTCGGCGTCATCGGCCACATGAAAATGCCGGTAAACGCGCTCAAACACCGCGCTCATAAGCCCCTCGTTTAGCCAGCTTGGCGTCCCGCCCCCCACATAGACCGTGGTAATCCGGTAGTCCTTCATAAGCCCGCCGTAAAACTCCAGCTCCGTAAGGAGCGCGTGCACGTACTCCGCCTGGGCGGCCTCATCCGCCGCAAAGGAGAGGAAATCGCAGTAATCGCATTTTTTCACACAGAAGGGAATGTGAATATACAGTTCAGAATTTTTCATAGGTCAGTTTTCGTCCAGCTTAAGCACACTCATAAAGGCCTCCTGCGGCACCTCCACCGTGCCGATCTGGCGCATCCGCTTCTTGCCCTCCTTCTGCTTTTCAAGAAGCTTCTTCTTGCGGGAAATGTCGCCGCCGTAGCACTTTGCCAGCACGTCCTTGCGGAGCGCCTTTACGGTCTCCCTCGCAATGACCTTGCCCCCGACGGATGCCTGAATCGGAATCTCGAACAGATGTCTCGGAATCTCCTCCTTCAGCCGCTCGCACATTCTGCGCCCCCGGTCGTAGGCGCTCTCCTTAAACACGATAAAGGACAGAGCGTCCACCATCTCCCGGTTGATTAAGATGTCCAGCTTCACAAGCTCCGAGCGCACATAGCCCTTTAGCTCGTAGTCGAAGGAGGCGTAGCCTCTGGAGCGGGACTTTAAGGCGTCAAAGAAATCGTAGATAATCTCGTTAAGAGGCAGCTCGTAGCGCAGCACCGCCCGGGTCGTCTCAATATACTCCATGCCCAGATAGATGCCCCGGCGCTCCTGGCACAGCGTCATGATGGCCCCCACGTAATCGCCTGCCACCATAATCTCCGCCGCGACAAAAGGCTCCTCCATA
>CATJJD010000341.1 GCA_949740385.1 uncultured Lachnospiraceae bacterium | reverse complement strand
GCTTTATCTGGCCTGCCATGCGGCAGGACTGGTGACGCTTCCCATTGCAACCGACACAAACCGGAACCGTTACCGGATGATTAAGGAAAAGGTGTCGCCTTCGCTTGTGATTGGTTTTGAAGATGACAGCGGCGATGTTTCGGTTATGAGGCTAAAGGATTTTATGGAAAAAACGAACCGGAATGAGGCGGATTCTGCAGGTGATACGTCTCTTTTGGCCGGGCCTGACGATGTGGCAGACATTATGTTTACGACAGGAACTACCGGAGAGCCGAAGGGAGTGCCGCTCACACACAGAAATATTGCGGCGGCGGCCAGGAATATTAACACGTTTATCGGAAATACGAAAGACGATGTGGAGATGATTGCGCTTCCCATATCTCATTCCTTCGGGATCGGCAGGATGAGATGTGCGCTTTCCAACGGTCAGACCATCGTGATGCTGGGCAGCTTTGCCAATGCCGGGCGTTTTTTTCGCTTTATGGAACAATATAAAGTAACGGGATTTGGCATGGTGCCGGCAAGCTTTGCGCTGCTGAAAAAATTGAGCGGCATGAAAATTGCCGCGTTTACTGAGCAGCTTCGATACATTGAAATCGGCTCTGCTCCAATGCCGACCGAAGAAAAAATACAGCTGATGGAGTCGCTTCCTGACACCAGAATCTGTATGCACTACGGTCTGACGGAAGCTTCCCGCAGCGCATTTATGGAGTTTCATGCCTGCAGAGAGCATCTGACAACCGTGGGAAAACAGTCTCCCGGTATGCACATAACGATAAGGGACGAAAACGGAAACGAAGTCGGACCCGGCGTAGAGGGAGAAATATGTGTGGACGGCGATGCGGTGATGAGGGGATACCTGGGTATTCCAAAGGCAGCGTCATTCTGGGGAGAGAGTTTTCGCACGGGGGACTGGGGAACCGTGGATGAGGAAGGATTTATCACCTTAAAGAGCAGAAAAAAAGAGCTGATCAATGTGGGGGGCAGAAAGGTCAGTCCTTCTGAGATTGAGGAGGTTCTTATGTCCTTCGGGTTTGTAAAGGACTGTGCCTGTGTGGCGGTCCCGGACCCGGACGGAATACTTGGCGATGTGCCAAAGGCATTTATCGTCACCGACGAGCCAAAGCGGGTTACTTATGAGATCATGGACACTCTGATCGGCAATAGGCTGGAAGGATACAAGCATCCTCTGCAGTACGAAGTGACGGACGTGATACCGAAGACATCTTCGGGCAAAGTGCAGAGGCTTATGTTGAACAGGAACGATCCGTAGCAGATACTGGAATCGGAAGATGCGGAAGAAAGGGAGTTTTATGGATTTGCAAGTGCGTTTGAGAGATGTAATCGGGGGGGTATTGCTCAAAAGGATGTAAGGGCAGCGGAGTTGGAATATCTGCGTAAAACCGATAAGCCGGTCTGGATTTTCGGGGGAGGAAGCGGAGGGCAGACGGTGGCCCGGTTTCTGCTTGCCAACGGCGTGGGCTTTGAAGGATTTTGCGAAAGCGAATATTATTTCAGGGAAGGAAAGCGGATCATGGAAAAGCCGGTCTGTCTGTATGGGGAGATGAGGCGTGCGTTTCCCCGTCACGAGCTTGTCCTGGGGGCAAGCGGACAGAGCGTATATGCGGTTGTTCAGGAGGAGAAATCCGCCGGAAATCGTGTGTTTGTATTTGACAATACGACGCCGCTCTACACAATGTCGCCCGAGTGGGTGCGTGAAAACGTGGATTTGCGGGATGAGACGCTGGCTATGCTTGCGGATGATCTGTCCAGAGAAACGTTTTTCTCTTTTATTGATGATAAGGCGCACTGTCTGTCCGCTGACGTCAGGCCCTTATGGGAGCTGTGGACGGACAGTCAGTATTTTAACCGTCTATACGATCCGGCCGGCTACCGGAATCATGTCATGGCAGACTGCGGCGCATGGATCGGGGATACGGCGGAAGAGTTTCTCACCTTTATCCAGGCGGCCGGTTTCAGCGGTACGGTTCATGCATTCGAGCCGGACCCTGAAAATTTCAGGCAGCTTGGAGAGACCGCAAAGAGGCGGGGAAATATTGAATGTTATCCATACGTAGTCGGGGACCGGCAGGGAACCGTTTTATTTGCGGCAGGAAACAGCAGCCGTTCTCATCCTGGAGAAGAAAACGGAGTCAGACTGCCGATGGTTCCGGTGGATGACATATTAAAGGAAAAAGAAGTAAGTTTCATAAAAATGGATCTGGAAGGTGGGGAGGAAAATGCCCTTAAGGGAATGCATAATCTCATTGTCCGAAACGCCCCGTATATGGCGATCTGCATCTATCACAGAGTGGATGACATGATCCGCCTGCCACGCCTGATCAGATCGTATGCAGATGAATCAAAAAAGGAATATAAATATTATCTGCGACATCACAGCAGCACTTCATACGAGACGGTGTTTTATGCCGTTCCACAATAATTTGAGAGGAAATTGACAAATGTGGCAGCCACAGGGGATCTATAGTGATTTTGTATTGCGTACACCTGTAATACTTGCAGGAGAGGAAGCCGTCAGAGGCCTGTATAATTACCCGGCCATGCGGATAACTGTCGTACACGGAGCTTCATTTTCTGATTATGATCTGTTCCGCAGTGTTTTTAAGAAAAAGGATCTGCGTTTTATCGAGAGGAGCTGGAGCAAAGAGCCGGACCGGGGCGGGCTGACCGGAACGCTTGGCGAGATCGAGGCCTTCTCTCCGGATACGATTATTGCGGTGGGCGGAGGGTCTGTGATCGACGGGGCGAAGCTGTGCAGGCTTTATTACGAGCTCCCCTATTTTGTGCCAGGCCAGACAAAGACCGACGGGAGACTTCTTCGAACAAATTTTATAGCCGTACCGACTACGGTGGGAAGCGGCGCAGAGGTATCTTCCGCAGCGGTCTACAGCGAAAATGACCACAAGGAAATGATCGTTTTGCATGAGCTTTTGCCGGATGTGACTGTCTATGACAGGCGCTATGTGGAGCATACTCCAAAGAGGCTGCTCTGTGGGTCGGCGCTGGATGCGATGGCTCATATTCTGGAGGGGTATGTGTCGCGCCTGGACAATTCCATTGTGGAGATGCAGGCGGAAGAGGGGCTTTCGCTTCT